>NZ_VUNS01000035.1 GCF_009695545.1 Victivallis lenta
TATCTTACTCTTATTGACAGAATATGATGCATTGTTGCATCATATTGACTGTCAATTTATTAACAGGGAGAAAAGTGTCACCTGTTTTTTACTGAAAAACAGAACCATTTATTCCCGCACATGACAATCCGCACATCACCGCCATGCCGAGACCGAAGGCGATTGCGAGCGCGAGAACTGCAGTGATTTTCTGTTTTTTCGTGGTCATGGAAAAATCCTTTCTGTTAGTTAAAGCCCCATGAATGACACGGAGAGAGTTTTATGGTCGCTCCAGTTGGGAACGCCATGCCGAGTGGCTTCGATTTTTACGGCTCCCGCCGTTGAACCGTCTTCGCGGACAAGTTTGACATCGTCAGTCGGTGCGAAAAATTCCCGATAGACAATTTCCTGAGAACATCCGGCGGTCATTGCAAGAACGACCGCCCCGGCGATTGCGGCTGTGAACCGCCCAATTTTCACTCTTCACCCCTTTTCTTTTTGCACACGGCACACTCGCAGGGAGAACACCAGGCGGCCCAGCCGAACAGCTGGCAGATGTTCCCGAATCTGCGGGCATGGTTCATGACGATGTAGCGGAGCGGATTCCACCAGCTGTAATTTGCTTTCGCCACCGTGTAGCCGTTGGTTTTGAAGCGGTTGTTGGATTCGGTGAATTTCTCTTTCGAACCGTCCGACTCATGCCACTCGATGTCGTGTATAAAGGCCACGACAGCGAGGCTCGGATGCAGGGCGGAAATAAGCCCTCGCAGCCATTCGGGAAAGGAATCCGGCCCGATTCCATTGTAGATGCTGGCAAGTTCGGTGATTTTGTACTTGCGGATGATCTCGCGGTTTTCGAGCTGAAGTTCCTCCGCCAGAGCCTTCAGTTCCTTGATTTCTTTGAGACGATTCATATTCCTCCTGTGTTTTGTACTCCGCCACGATGGTCGGAGTTGCATCCCGGAATCCTTTATTCGACGGTTTGCCATTCCAGCGGCGGAACGAACACCCCATCGTCCTTGAGTTCGGCGAGATTCCCGCTTTCAGCGGAGAGATTTACTTCTGCCGCGATCTTGTAACCAGTGACCGTGACAGCCACACCTTTGCTTGCGGAATTGTCTGCTGTATAAGTGTCAACCAGATCGGTCAGGCGAACGAAAAGTTCATCTCCGTTGTTCATCGTGAAAAGAATCCCGATGTCCCCTTCAGACATTCCGGTGTAAATTCCATTGCCGGCTTCTTCCGCGCTGACCTCATGACGAACTGCCGCAGAGAGGAATTTATCTGTGAGATTTCCTCCGATGGTGATATAGGAGGAACCAGCCCAGATCCTTGCCTCGCCGGAGGCGTTCACATAGATGACTCCCGCTTCACCGGTTGCGGGAAAATCGGCGACCTGTCGAACGGGGAAGCTGAAGCGGATTGTCCCCTTATAAAGCTCTCCCGTATCGGTCAGGAAATAAAGGGCGTTTTCGTCTTTGGCTTCGAGAGCGGCATACTGAGCCGCCGTCGCGGTAAAAAAGAGAACTTTTGCCATGGTGATTCCTTTTGTTATGGCGTTGAAGTTAAAGCGGAAGCCATTCGGCATCCGCTCCGGACGATTCTTTTTGTGAATTTGCGTTGCAGTTCAAAAGCACTCGGACGTGTTCGGAGTCAGCGCTGGATTTTTCAATGGCAAGGCCAAGAACAACTCCAGTATGCGCGGCAGATCCGGAAGAAGAGTTCCAACAGACACTGTCGCCAGTGGAGAAAGTGACTCCCGCCTGTTTGATGATATCGAAAACCCCGGAAAGGGTAAGAGTTCCAAGTGTTCCTGCCTTGATCGGAATTCGTGTGATCCCAATCAGGTTGCCAAGGCACACGATTTCTCCCGCATCCATGTCTTGATTTGGGATATAATCCACCGCATCGCCTTTTTGAATATATTTTGCTTTCATGAGCACCTCTTCAGCTCAGGACACATTCCCGGAGCAGTTCTTCAACGTCCGGAATCTGGGATTTGAGTTGGCTGTAAATTGCTGCGAAATTCGGATCGGCAAGAGAAAAATCCTGTGCGAGATAAAGGAAATCCCTTTGCTCGTCACTCAATCCGGATTTTATGTTTTCCCACAATCCAAGTTCCATAAGTTTTTTTGCCACCTGATATTTGCTGAATACGAGCGAATCAAGCGGAGGCGTTTCCGGCGTGACAACCGGAAGCGTTTCAACCCGCACATATCCCATTGCAGTCATGGCGGCAACACCGATACTAGGGCCATGCCAGATTTCATAGGATGTCTGCGCTTCGTTCCATTTGATGTAATGCATTTACTCCTCCGAAAGGAATTTGATTTCTTCGGCACTCAAAACCGAACTGAAAGTCGCTGCCCATGCGACTCGTGATGTGATTCCATAAAATTCCTTTGTCGCATAGCTATGCCCTAGCCAGCAGGAATTGTAATCGGAAGTACAGGAGAACATGTTTCTATCCGAAGTCCAGGACGCACGGCTTTCTGACAGGATTTCTTCACCATTAAGATAAAGGCGGTGAATCCGCGTTGTCTGATCTACGCTTGTTGCAACAGTCAGCCATCGACCGGAAAGTGATTCCCGGGCATAAGCCTTCTTAATATTGCCGGCAGATCGCGTTACCGTACTCCCTGAGCCGAATTCTGAAGAGTTCTGAAAACAAGCATAAGACTTGATTCCATAAAATCGATTTTGCCCATCAATTTCAATGCTGCATGAGAGATTGGCATGATCCAGATAAGAAGTTCCTCCGTTGTGGCAGAATATAACGCGATAAGAAAAAGGATATTCTGTCACATTGGTCGTATCCGTCAGAAATGCCCGCATCATGAGCGTATGATGAGGTGTCCGGCCGCTGAGATTCGCCTTCAGATAGAATCGGGAACCGTAATTGCCACTGATAAAATCAAACGCATCTGACGTTGCCAGCGAATTGTAAGTCAGTGTCGCCATTCCATCGTCAATATCCCGACATCCAGTTTGTGCAGAATTAGGAACAGGAAAAATCTTGTCATTCATTGGGCTGAGTATGGAAAATCCATCTTCTGGGAAAATTGCAATGAAACAATCTTTTTCCCGAACTCGTGCCCGAATTCGATCCAGTAACGGCATCAGTAACACCTCCAGTCGACGACCAGCGCGGTAACCGCATCAGTTCCATCATTGAGTGTATCGTCCGGATCGGCTGTATCTCTGGCAATAGCGATCCGCCCGCTCAAGGGGGAAGATGGTGCGAGTGAACAGCGTGTTGCAGTTGCATTGACCGGAACCGTGAAACGTTCGGAGCCATGCGTCAGGACAACATTGCCGGTTATATCAGGATTGGCGGAAACAAGCCACAGCTCAATTCGGGAGATTTCTTCGGCAAAGTATCCGGAAAGCTCCATGGTATTGTTTGTATCAAGATACGCAACGACACCGTAAGTATCATGAGCAAACACACGTTTTACCAGGAATCGGTCAGCTTTCTCCCTGCTGACGTATGTCCGGGAACCGAGGCAGATGGCATTGGCATCTGTCAGGAAATAAACAGTTTCAGGATTCGGGGTTTCGATGGCATCATACTGGGCTTGCGTCAGTTTACAAAAAGTAATTCTGCTCATTGTGCAAGTCTCCTGATTTTATCAATGACCATTTTTGATGTAATGGCTTTCGAGCATTCGAATTTGTCCTTTGCCTCCTTTTTCCGGGGGCACCAGAGAAAATCGAAGTGGTTGAATTCACACCGCATGTCATTCCAGCATCCGTGACATACGGAAGGATTCAGCACCCGATACGGCGTGTAAAACTCATTGACCGGATCAGTAAATCCGGAAATCAGGATGACCGGGACATGGCAACACCACGCCAGCCAGGAAAGACCGGATGACAGGCCGATAAAAAATTCAGCGTCTTTGAGGAGGTTGATGCGTTCCTGCAATGGTCTGTCTCCTGTGAAATCTTCGCTTCCGTAGGGGATGTGATTCCAAACATAGTCCGATCCATACTCCGGCATTCTGTCAATGCAGAGGACGCGATACCCCTGTTCCTTCAGAAAGGCAACGACTTCGCGCCAGCCGGAAGGGTTGTTCCAGTATTTGCACTGGCTGGAAGCCTGTGACGCAATGCAGACATACTTCTCCCTGATCTGCCGGGGCGCGGAAAGATTCACTCGAGGAGGATCATCTCCGAGTTCATCATCCTCCAGACCGAGCAGAAGTCCCGCTGTCCGATGCAGTCCAACCGCTCTGAAATCAAACGGCTGATGATCACTATCTCCTCCAAAGAAAAGGCCGAGGTTGTAAGTCGCATAGGGCTTGAGCTTCGCGGCTTCCTCCTTTGTAATGAACGAGATTTCCGGATACTGATCTTTGAAAAGTTCCGCCATGCGAGGTTCCATTGAGCAGAACAGCTTACATCTGTGTTTATTCAGAAAGCGTTCAACATATGAGAACCAGGCAATACTGTCGCCCAGCGCCCCCGCCGGAAGCTGAATGAGGACATCTTTTCCGGATAGATTCAGATCATGCCGGAAGATCGGCTGCCCCAATTCCCCTTTACGGTAAATTTCAAGCGAAAAGCGAATGAAAAACTTTTTGACGCTTTCGATTGTACATCCGGGTTTAACATCCATACAGTAAAGCAGACAATCTGTGTCTAAATCCCGGAATACACATCGGAATTCACCGGTATCGGGGAATCTGACACGAAGTCCGTTGTTAAAATCAAAGAGGATGCCATCCACAGCCGGAACGGTTGGATTCTCCGGCGGAGGAATGAATGGCATATCAAGCATTTTCCGCTGAGGAAGCTCTACAACCGAAAAATCCGCATTGGGTTTGCATTGAATGGAAAAATCCTGCATTATTCACCTTCGTTGTTTGCATATTGGATGTATGCACCGTTTTCGGTGCTGATAACGGCCCCGGCGGCACTCGTTACAGCCAGTGCGCTGGCTCCGCTCGCAACAAAAAAGAGACCATTCGACTCAACTGAAACACTGGTCGCATAATTGTTGCGCGAAAGATAAAAGCTCGCGCCGCCTGCGACGGATACGGATGTGACATGACATTGACTTGAATGCAGAATCATGACAGCCCCTTCAGCAAGCTGGACATTTTCCAGATTGATGAAAGTCGACCCTGCAAGCAGAGCGCCGTTTCCAAGTGTTACGTTTGCAGCTTCACATGAACTCCATATCCACGCAGTTCCTCCTTCCGTAACATTCAAGCCTAACACCGAACAGTTCTGTCCGACAAAGAGGCTGCCAGAACTTCCGACGGAAACATTTGTGAGCGCACAGCTCTGATTAACACTTACCAGAGCGTTTTCCGTAACAGTGAGATTTTCTGCGCTGCAATAGTTTGAAATCCATGCTCTTGCGCTGGAGCCGACAATTCCGGAAATCAGATCGCAATATGCGACGATGAACATGCTGCAAAGCTCTGCTTTCACATTGGAAACCTGACACATGGAGTAAACCTCCAGACGTCCTCCAGTGGAAACAGTCACATTTTCAAATTCGCACCCGGAAGAGAGATTGAAACCGCCACCGCCAGACACAACAGCATTTCTTCCTGAACACCCGTATCGCATATAGCACCATGCGTTGGATGCCACAGAGATGTTCGTTCCGGCACATCCATTGGTAAACATCAGCCATCCGGAAACCAGCGTGGAGGTCATATTCCCGCGATTGGTGCAATAGCAAGACCCTCCGCGTTCCACCAGTGTGCTGAGAGCACGGCCGAAATTGGTAACGTATAACCATGCACTGCTTTTGACTGTGGTGCGGATAGCGGTTCCAAAAAAATCTGCAAACTGGCTTCCGCCAGACGAGATGACGGTATCCAATGCACTGCCGTAGGAATAAATAAACTGGCGACCGGAACTCATGATCGTGTTGTATTGTGCAACGGCTCCAAACGAAACATACTGGCTTCCGCCGGAGCTCATAATGGTGCTGATCGCAGAGGCATAATAATAGAGCTGCTGATCCTGACCTGAAACCAGAACATAGTTGCATGCGGTTCCGTTTGATGTGTAAAACGAACCAAACATGTTTGATCCTGTGACAAGCGTTTCGGAATCGTGCCCCCATACATGGTGGTAAATTCGCGCCCCTGAAGCAACGGTCACATCATAGCATTGCCCACCGGAGGATACCCCGAGAAACGCCCCCGGCATGACGGTGGTATGCGACAGATTCACACCACTGTAACACCAGAAGCTGGCGTTTTGCGTAATAGTGGTGTGCTGCACCTCAACTCCGACGGACTGTCCTGCATTGAAGTCTGCTCCGCTGGAAACTACGATGCTTTCAAAAGTCGCGCTTGTTCCTTGCCCGTAAAGTCCGCCGCCATAGGAAACGTGTGCATTGCAGACGCTCGCGTTGGAACAGACATAGACATATCCCCGTGAATGAATATTCATTCCGCTTCCCCAGCCACCCGGACTCACGGAACAGTATCCCTGCGAGTTCAGAATGGTTTCAAGCGCTGTTCCACCAGAGGATACAGCCAAAACGCCGTTGCTGTTTACCGTGGTGCTGGAAACGACTCCGCCGTGCTTTACATTTACAGACGCACCATAATTCACAGTCGTCCGGATTGCCGTTCCAGCTGATGAGACCTCCATTCGGCTGATTGCGCTGGAAACAAGATAACGGCCCTCCATGACCATTCCGCTTTGATTGCAGGAGCCGTTTCGGAGGAAGGTGAAGACACCTCTGGTGCCAAACACAGCTTGATTCGGATCATTGACTGTAGCTCCGGCTGCCATTTTATTATACTGATAAGGAATAATCATAATTACCCCTCATAGGAATAGGCATAATTTGCCTGAAAGCAGACGTTGTTGATCGCGCCGTCCTTGCGTAGAGCGCGAATGACAAACACATGATATGTCCGATTATTGTTGGAAAGTTCCAGCGTTTCGGGAATATGAATTCCTACCATGGAACAGTTCAGGCTTCCAAGCGAAACTCCGGTTACTCGAACACTGCATGGAACATGGTACTCCCACGTCAACATTTCATTCATTCCGATCGAATATGCCGATCCACCGACTTTCGTCTGGATCGCGGTAAATTCCAGTTCGATAGTACCGGAGCCGTTCACGCTGGTATTCTTCACAATAGGAGAATCCAGATAAAGAGTTTTGGGATTTGCCACGAGATACACCTTCTGAAATACGGGATCGGAGATTCCGCTCATTGTGTGTTCGTGCGCGGCAGGCGTGTAAGTCGACGGTTTATCTGTGATTCCGCTCCATGGTACAGAATCCGCCTTTGCTGAATGATCAGCTTCTTGTGAGGCATTTACTTTCCCGTCGTCATCAGTGTCGTAGACCGTTTTTACCATGTCGCCGACCCCTTGACCATCATCCCCAAGATATTTTACCCAGACAGCATTGCCGAAATCTTCTGCTCCGGGTTCTGGAATCTCTTCTGCGACGTGAATTTCCGCGCGGAATTTCAAGGCGTTGGATGGGGTGAGACTGAATCCTGTTCCTGCCGCGTCCGATGCATAGGCAACATAACAAAAGGAATCCTTTCCGGGATCGCCTTTAGGCCCCGTAAGCAGCTGGATCGGATCGCTCCAAACTCCCGCGTCATTTCCCCGACTTCGCAAACGGAGAAAAAGATCCGACGCACTTTGTTTATCGTGCCATTCGTCACCGGAAACGCTGAACTGACATTCTAAGCCGGCAGCGATCAGAGCGCGCACCTGTGCTTCTGTCAGATATTCTGTCGCAAGGTCAAGAGGATCGGATAAGCTCGTGATCCGGTTGCGAATCGTGAACGATTTCACCTGCAGGATAAAAATCAGCTCACCGGAAGCGTCATATCCGCAGAGTTCACCAGCAAGAGTGTTCTGGCTTTCGCGGGTTCCGAGCCATTCCGCCAGTTCTGCCGTGTTCATATGCGTCATCGGGATTGAGATCTCTGTATAAGAAAGTACCTCTCCGTCAATCTCTCCCTCGATCGAAGCAAGGGTGATTTTTTCATTGTCTCCGACAAGTTTATACGCAGTCGCCGCATCGAAGTCAGAGTCCATGGCCCAGCTCCAGCTTACCACCGAACTGAGATCTTCCATTGGGTAAGGTTCCGTGCCGTCGGAATTCGCGAAGAGGCGCATTTTCAAGCAGCAGGCTGCCCCTCGGACAAGTGTCGGGGCTGTGGCATTTTTCGCGTTGGCATAATCCCGGACTGCAGCAAGAGTTTCATTTGCCGCAACATAAAAAATGATGTTCTGCATCAACTTGTCTCCTTCTGATTTTCAAGCTGCACCAGACGATCCGCACACTCTGGATGGTCATTGCGGAATGCACTGCGGACAGCCTCCAGAAGTTCATTCCATCCTTCGCCGATTTCAGCATCACGGTTCTCCTCAATCAGAATTGCCAGATTTCGTGCAAGCAATGCTGTGTCACGATGTTCAAACATGAGATGGTCTGCCGCAAGTCGGAGTTGACCGGAAATAACGTCACGGTTATCGTCGGTGTATGTAAATTCGTGAAACAGGTTCCATGCCTTCACCGTGTGTTTTTTTGCGCAGGCGCTGCATTGATCGTAGGGCGAAGTGCGTGAAACGGAAATCCCGGATTTCCCATGGCAGTTACAACTCATTGAAATCTCCATTCCCCGACATTGAATAAGTCAGTTCTTCTGTTTCGGTAATGAAATGCTCCGCAGGAAGAGGAGACAGATTCACATCTGAGGCAGAAATTATTTTCCTTTCTTCAAAGCCAGCAACCCGTTTCGCGTAATAACAGTCATGGAAAAACGCACACTTATAGGCGGGGACGCCATCTGCAATGATTTCATGCAGCTGATGAAGTCCAGGCTTGTAGCTCCAGGAAAAAATTTCTCCACCTGGATATTGACCTGAAATCAACAGGCGGTTCGGTTCGAATGGATCATAGGAGACGCGATAGAGAAATTCAACGCCATGAAACGTGAGAATTATTCTGCGACATGGTTCCACGAGAAAAAGAGGTCCGCGACGACTTGCATAAGCAACGCAGTTCTTGTGAACAAAACCGACATCGGCAAATTGCTGGGCCATCACTTCCCCATGAAGCCCATACATCCTGTAAAGGCGGAAGCGCCGATCTCCCTTCCAGCCTCCGGCAATAAATGAGATTTTCCAAATTCCATCTTCAAAATCAGCACAAGGAGCACATTCCGTTGCATCTTCCGGAAGTCCGGTCCGGATTCGTTTCCATTTTTTTCCAGTGAAATGATAGAGTTTCCAGAGTCCGCCCACCGGAATGCAGCAGAACTCTTCCGCGCCGCCATCCGGTCGCACGGCGGCGAACGGCATGTGTGTAAAACGTGAATCCGTAAATTGAAACATGCTTCCTCCATGATGATTATCCGTTGGGGCAAGGCCATTCAATGCTTCCGTCTTCCCGGACGCATCCTTGCTGCAATTCCATGTATCCGTTATAGTTGTAGCCGGATACGAATTCGGCGGGCAGTCCGGTCAACTTACCGTTCCGGTCAATTGTCCCGCTGTTATAGATTGTGCCGGAACATGAGGCATCGGAATTGTTATGATGGGATTCTCCAACATCACGGATGCGCCAACGGCCGCCTGGCAGACCGACACGGTCCCCCTGATAGGCTCTCAAATCCCAGCGCTCTGTTCCATTGCTTTTGTTTGTAATTTTAGATGCGATGACTCGGGGACGGCAGCAGGGACAGACCCAGCAAACGATCAAACGTCCGTTTTTTCGTTTTTTGATGATTGTGCCGCTGTTCCGATTTTTCCATAGATACACGGCAACTGTTTGATTCTCCGCCATATCACTTACTCCGTTGTATCGCAGACTTCCACACTGAGAAGAATTGCCACGGGTACACGGAAAGAACAGATCGTTACAGAATCTCCACTGACCTCGCAACTCCCGATCGGGTAGTTGTATTGCCCCGGAGTGGCAAATTTGATTTCCGGGGTTGACCATTTCCCGCTGCTGTCAATCGTACTGCAGACGCACACAATCCCATTCTGTGCAGAGAGCTTCTTTTCTGCAACCTCAAGAAACTCCCCGTTACGTAAGAGATAGCCTGCGTTGACTGTCAGTTGACGATTTTCCGTATCATAGGATAGTGCAAAGGGCCCATCATAATTGTCCTGGCTGCTTGCGCCCAGAAGTACAATGCCTTTCCCACTGGATGCGAAGATAACTGGAGCTCCGGTCGTTCCCCGGGTGAAAACCTCCGGATTGGATTTGCTTGGACTTGCATACGCTCCACTTCCGGAAAGAGAAACCCGGGCGGGACCGCACAGAATGCAACTCCCCACTGCTTTCGATTCCAGATCATTGACGATTACTCCCCATGGTTTCAATGGATCGCTGAATGCTTCTGCTGGAACCGCGTCATCGCAGAGTTGACCGTTCTCGGAGAAGTTTACTGCACAACCGCTCTTCAAGACCGATGAAGAATTGTTGTAAACTTGAATCCGGATCATACCACCTGTGGCAAGCATCGGTTTGGCATTGAAACCGTTCAGCGTATTGACCAGACGGCGGACATTGTTGCTCAGGAGCGCATTGGGAATGAATGTGTCTCCTGCGCTGACATCAGGAAAATAAGCCATGATCACAACCCCAGTGCGCTGAACGAGGCGTATTCACAGACCTGATCGACGTAGATGCCCTCAACCTCGATTTTCGGGGCTCCGCCTGCTGCGACACTTTTACTGATTGCCCAGGCATACTCAAACCCTTTTTTGCTGACGCTGTGTTCACCGATTTTCACATTGGATTCATTGGGCTGAATGGCAAAATTGAATGTCACTGTCACTTTGCTGGCCTTTTTTGCGGGCGTCGAATAACTCATGCCGAGAAACATCACTTCTCCAGCCGACCAGCCCTTGAATGAGCCGGAATTGACCTTTCCGACCAGCGAAGCGACGCTTCGTTTGTAGGAGGTTGTCAGACGGCTGATCCGCATTTGCTTTGTGTAGGTCTCGCGCAGCTGAGCTGTGGGAATATCAACCCCCGCGATTTCACAGTCGTCACCGGATTTGCCGTTCCATCCGATCGCGCCGCCGGCATCCTTGTCGCCATACACTTTTTTCTGGGCAAGGCTGTAAAGGAGATGTTTTGTTCCGCCTCCGCAATCAAAGCTCAGCGTGGGGGATTCATCGTCATCATCGTCACTGTCAGGAACTGCTGAAACCTCTTCTTCCCGGTAGATGGCATTCACCCGGTAGGTCGTTTCATTTGCGCGCTCGTCAATTTCGATGCTTTCAAGGGGCAATTCCCGGCAGCTTGCCGGGGCGCTTGCCAGCACAGCGGCAAGAGCTTCGTCCTCATCCGCCGCATCAAAAACCAGATAGGGAATTTCCGCGCTTGTGTATTTCCCGTTTTTATCTATGCTTTTGGAATGTTCCGTATAACTTTGCTCCACTCTTGCCATGGAATCCGTCTCCTTATTTGTATGCCAGTGTCGTTGTGCCGGATGCGTTGTCCATTCGTTTCAGAAGCTTGTTCGTCTCTTTGCTCTGGCGCACCATCTGTTCTGTGGCGTTCGCTGTCCGTTCCGCCTCTGTCCCGCCTCCACCGAGCATCGCCTGCAATGCCGAAGCAAGAAAACTTCCGCTTACCTGAGTCCGTTCCGCAGCTCCGGCTGTTCCTTCCTGAGCCGAGCGCAGACGGTCGGAATATTTGTCCACCATCGACTCCGCACGGGTGTATGCGCTGTGAGCGTCATCGAGTTTTTTACGCTCGTTATCATCGATTTTGCCGTCCGCCTGCGTATCCTGAAGTTCCTTTTCAAACTGCGCTTTTGCCGCAGCCGCTTCTTTCTGATATTGAGCAATCAATCCTTCCAGCATCTGCTGTCCGGCGGCAGGATCGTTTTTCAGCGTTTCATCGATTTTTCGATCCTGCGCCGCTTCGGCCCGCCGATCCTGAATGCTCTGTTCGGACTCCTGAAAGCGCTCCTGATAGGAGGCAACATCATCCTTCATTTTCTGAGCGGCTTTTTCCCGCGCTTTGGCGATGCGGTCTTCCGCTGTCTGATCCGCTCCGGCGAGTTTCCCCTCCAGTTCCGCGATCTTCGCCTTGTCCTGTTCTTTTTCCGGCTTGGATTTTTCATAATCCAGCATCGTCTGAATCAGCTGTTTGTATTCGTCGCGAAGCGCAATGATGTCGTCGATCTCGTTTTCAAGTTCAGTTTTGCGTTCCCGTGCAAGCTGTTTGTCAATTTCGGCGACACGTTTTGCGGCTGCGTCCGCGTTGTCGGATGCCGCCTGGCGGCGTTGTTTTTCCGCCTCAACTTTTTCCTCCGTGGTCGCTGTTTTCCCTTCTTCTCCGGTTGTTGCGCCGGGCTTGCCTTCCTGAACCGCCTGACGGCGTTTCTGCAATGCCCAGATTTTCTGCCGATAAGCGGATGCTCGTTCTCCGTTGGCTTCGATTTTCTTCTGCGCTTCTTCCTGCCTGCCGGAGATCTGCGACCAGAGGTTGTGATTCCAGTAAGAGAGCAGTGCCTCATCTTCCGCCTGGAGCTCTTTGAGGTTGGCTTCCAGTTCGGCGATTTCCGCATCCAGCTCTCCAAGTGTCGCAGCTTTCATGGCTTCATTGAACTTGTCCTGCGCCGAAGCGGCAAGATTCAGTTTCCCGGTGATCGTATCGATTCCGAGCCCGAGGTCGTTGTAGGCTCCGTTCAGCGCATTGACGATGGTTTGCGCTTCCTGCTGTTCCGCTGCGGTCAGCTTTTCCTGTTCCGCCAACTGCTTGAGCCGTTCCAGCTGAGCAAGATGCGTCTCCTTCTGCGGATCGTTTCCGGTTTGAATGATTTGTGCGGCTGCGGTAAATTGCCTCTGTGCTTCCGTCAAGGCGACGATACGTCCCCTGGCCGTATCCACGGAAAGTCCGAGGTCGCCGTATTTTGCTCTGAGCTGTTCCAGCAGGGTGTTTGCCTCCGCAATGCCGGACGCGTCCAGCTTCGGCATTTGAGAAAGTGTCTGCAGACGGCTGACCTTGTCCGCATCCTCCGTCCCGGAGACTTTGATGGAAATCTCCCGGAGACTTGCAGCGACGCTGTTGAGCTTGACGATCTTTCCCGCAGTCCGGTCGACCGCAACTCCGAGATCGCCGTATTTCTTCGACAGTTCACCGATCAGTCGTTCCGCGTCATTCTGCTGATCCACATCCAGTGTGACTTCCAGTGACAACGCTTTCAATTCCCGCAACTTGTCAAGGTCGCCGCTGTCCTTGACAGAAAGCTCCATGGCTCCGATGCGGGCACTCTCCGCATTCATGGCTGCAATCTTTCCAGAGACCTTGTCCACAGTCATTCCCAATGAGCCGTATTTCGCTTCCAGCTCGGAAATCAGTCGCTCCGCCTCTTCCTGCCCCTGCACATCCAATTTTGCCTGAATGGAGAGGGCTTTCAGACGATTGAGCTTTTCGATATCCTCACTTCCGCGAACTTTGAATGAGAGGTCACTGATCGCTCCGGCTACGGTGTTCAGACGTTCAATCTGTCCCGTTGTCCGGTTTACAACCAATCCGAGATCGCCGTATTTTTTTGACAGTTCTCCGATCAGGCGTTCCGCATCATTCTGTTGCGGAATCGTCAGATCCAGCTCCATGGAAAGAGCTTTCAGCTGATCGAACTTCGGCAGGTCGCCTGCGTCAATTTTCGTTGAGAGTCTGATTCCCTCCAGACGCTCGGCTTCTTCCGATAATGCACGAATCCTTCCCCGTGCACGATCCACTTCCAGTCCAAGTGCGCCGTATTTGGCGGAGAGGTCTTCGATCAGAGCAGCCGCTTCATTCTGTTCGTCCAATTCAAGGCTGACTTTGACGGAGAGTTCCTCCAGGCGCGCCATCTTTTCCAGATCATCGGCGTTGCTCACTTTGAACTTCAGCTCGCCAAGTTTTGCCGCAGCACTGGAAAGAGCCGTAATTCGCATGGCGTTGTCGCTGATCGTGATCCCGAGGTCGCCGTATTTTTTCTGCAGCTTGGATGCCAGCATACGGGCTTCCGCCATCTCGGCATTCGTCAGTTTCTGCTTTGCCGCCAGCTGCTGGAGCCGTTCCATGCGGATTTCATCCGTTTTGCGGAGCTGGTCTCCCTTTTCCCGAAGCGTGCTCATCTTGTCCGAAAGCTGCGCGGTATAGGATCCGGCGCGTGAGAGATAGATGCACACACCAGCCAGAACCGCCCCCAGCGCAATCAGCGCAACCGCCACCGGGTGAGCGGCAATAAAGCTCATGACCGCTCCCAGAGCCAGCATTGCCGCAGCCGCGACCTTGGCTGCCGCCGCCAGCAGGAAGTTTCCCGCAGCAACTGCGGAAACCGAAACCACAGCTTTCAGATTCGCCGCCGTGAAAAGCGCGGTCACGGCAATTCCGGCTTTGCGGACCTGATTCAATGCCACAGTTCCCGCTGTGCAGAGCGCTTCCGCAACTGTTTGTGCTTTCACTGCGACAGTTGCCGCAATCGATGCGGCCGTATAGGACTTCAGAGCACTTGCCATGGCCGTCCATGCTGTTGCCAGTGCGCGTCCCGCCGCCATGGCTCCTTCTGCGACAGCCTGTGCCTTGAGTGCCGCTGCTGCCGCGATGGAAGAGAGTGTCAATCCCTTCAGGGCGTTCGCCATGGCCGTCCAGCCCGAGACCAACGCCGTTTTCACCGCTGCCGCCGCTTCTGCCGCCGCCTGTGCTTTCGTTGCAGCGGTTGCCGCGACGGCGGCGAGACTGAAGTTTTTCAGCGCACTTGTCATTGCGGTCCACTTTGCCGCCAGCGTCGACTGCGCGGCAGCCAGAACTTCGGCCGCCGCCTGTGCTTTGGTCGCAACGGCTGCCGCCAGCGCCGTGTTCCGGAATGAGGCAAGGGTTTTCGTTACGGCCTGCCATTTGGCTGCCAGTGCTGACTTCGCTGCCGCGGCGGCTTCGGCATTGCTCATCAGAATGATGCTTGCCCGCGCACGGTTCGCAGATGTCGAGGCAAGCCCCAAAGCCGCACAGAACTTTTCCGTACCGACCAGTGCCGGAATCGCCGTGTTGCGGTAGTCCGCGAACGACTGCGTCAACAGCGTAAAGGAGGTCTTGAGTGCTGTCCCCTGCGCAATGGCCACCCCCTGAAGGAAAGTGAAACCCTTGATCGCCGTCTGAACTACGGCGATTCCGGCAGCCGCCCCTTTGGCGGCGACTCCGATGGCAATCAGGACCACGGCAAGGCCGGCCGCGCCCACCACCGTCACGGCAAAGGCTGTCACCAGCCCCTGATTCGCCTCAATCCATTGGGTGAAGGCGTTGATGACCGCCGTCACCTTGACCACCAGCGGCTGGAGTGTCGAATTCATCGCATCGGCAATCGCATTCATCGCACCTTCCACTGCGGAAAGCAGAAGGCGGAATGCGCCGCCAAGCCCGGCATCCATCTTTTTGGCGGTGTCTGCCGCAACTCCTTCCACATCCTGGAGCTTGGCCAGCATCGCATCCAGTTCATCGGTATTCGCCGTCAGCGTCAGTCCGGCAAGTGATCCGCGAATATCAAAGATATCTTCCGCAAATGCCAGCTTTTCTGCGGTGGGCATGGTGCTCATTGCCTTGGCGATGTCCCGCATGATCTCCGCCATTTTGCGGAGATTTCCGTTTGCGTCGACTGTTTCCACACCCACGGAACGGAGCTGATCCTGAACTTTCACTTTGGCAAACTGCGAGAAACTCTTGCGCAGAGCCGTTCCGGCGAGAGATCCTTTGATGCCCATGTTCGCAAGAACCGCGATCGCCGCACTGGTTTCCCGAATCGACTCCCCGGCGGCGGCCGCCTGCGGTCCGCCCATTTTCAACGCCTCAAAGAGGTCAATCAGTGTCTGTGCCGAACTGTTCGCAGTGACCGTGAGAACATCGGCAACGTCACTCATCTGTGACGCTTCAATGCCGAAGATCCGCATGCTGTTCGCGGCGATGTCGCCAGCTTCCGCAAGTTCCGTTCCCGTTGACCGGGCAAGATTCAGCACCGCATCGATGGATGCCTGGATTTCCGTCGGGGAGAAACCCATTCGTCCCAGCGACACCATTGCATCCGCGGCCTGCTGCGCGGTATAGGAGGTGTCACGTCCGAGACGCTGCGCGGTCTTGGTCAATGCTTTGAAATCGGCGTCGGTCGCCTGGGTAACCGCCTGCACAAGACGCATGCTGTCATCGAAACCGGCGAATGACCGGGCCGCCATCACCAGCGGTGCGGCCATTGCGCCCGAGAGCATCAGGAGATCTTTCCCGACATTCGTACAGGTTCTTCCAAAGTTTTGCAGCTGAGCCTGGGCGCTCGTCAGATTCCGCTGAAGTTTGCTGGTCTCGGCGGTTACCTCGACATATGCCCGGCCTGCTCGGATATTGCTCGATAGGGACATTTTTTCTGCCTTTTTTGATTTTACGCCTTGCGTTTAACGCGAAAAGATATATATTGTGCCATGAAGAAAGGGGTTTCCACATGATAAAAAGTTTCAAATGCAAAGAGACGGAACAGTTGAAAGCAAGCGGGCGAAGCCGCAGATTCAAAGCATTTGAACGGATTGCATTGCGGAAACTGGATATGCTTGACGCAGTTGTCGTACTGGAGACTTTGCGGATTCCTCCAAGCAATCATTTTGAAGCATTGCATGGGGACCGCGAAGGACAATACAGCATCCGAATCAATCTTCAATGGCGTATCTGTTTCACGTGGCATGACGGCCATGCGTATGATGTGGAAATCGTTGATTACCATTAAGGAGGTGAATCATGATCCGAACAGAAAATCTTATTCATCCCGGCGAGATTCTCGCGGAAGAGTTCTTGAAACCGATGAACATCAGCCAGAACAAGCTGGCGATGGACATTCATGTTCCGACTCCAAGGATCAATGCCATTGTCAAGGGATCCCGGGCAATTACTGCGGATACCGCATTGCGGCTCGGCAAGTATTTCGGGACTGGTCCGGAGTTCTGGATCAATCTTCAGGCCAATTACGATCTCTGTGTCGCGGCGGCACAATCAGAAAAGGAAATCGCCGCTATTCCACAACTGGCTCTTGCCTGATTGTTTCTGCCCACTCGACAGATTTTCTGCCTATTTTTGCCGGAAGAACAGGCAGAAAATCACTTTTTGACAAAGACGTCCCGCAGAACGGAAAGTGGCGCTTTCAGGAAGGCCTTTTCTTTCACTGTATACGGGTTGAAATCTTCCGCCTTTACCGCCTTGTTCTTCTTCGGATCGCGCATCAGGTTGACGATGAGCGCCATCA
Source organism: Victivallis lenta (assembly GCF_009695545.1). NCBI lineage: Bacteria > Pseudomonadati > Lentisphaerota > Lentisphaeria > Victivallales > Victivallaceae > Victivallis > Victivallis lenta. The sequence continues at coordinate 17,222 of NZ_VUNS01000035.1, forward strand.
GGCTTGCAGTCTGCTCCCATTCAAAGCGCCCCCGCGCATCCGCGAGGGCGGCGAGTTCCCGAAGCGTCAGGGGGTCGGGATTGACTCCGGCGATTCCGGCGAGACGGAGGATAAGATCGTCAATTGATTGAGGGCCTGATCGATTTTTTCGTCGAATGCCGGATCCTCGAGAAGTTCCGTCAGCGCCTGCTTGCTTCGCGCCTCGAAGCGGCGGCTTGCATCGAGGATCTTCCGGAACACCTTTCGCTTCGCCTCGGGGAAAAAATCAATGATCTCGTCCAGCAGAGCCGTCGCGGCAAGCTCAATGGCGTCGCCTGCCATGGCACGGCCGAATTCCTCATCGGTAATTCCTTTTGCATCCGCCTCGGGCTTGCAAACCGCAAAAAGCACATCGACCAGAAGAACGGGATCGGCCGCAAGACGTTCCAGCAGTCCGACGTTCGGCGTTTTCCCGCTCTCCATGGTGATGATGTTTGCCAGATCCACACCGCAGAGGGCGCGCACCCGTTTGATCGTGCCGACCGTGACCGAGAGCGTCCAGGTTCGGCCGGTATTGTCCGTGAATGTTTTCATGTGTCAGTTGCTCCTTGGATGATTGATTGCCTGCATACGGGGAAACGGATGCTCTTATCCGCCGACACCGCCTCCGCTTCCCTTGGTCCACTGGGGCGCACGTTCCGAGGCGGTCGGTTTGGCGGTGACGCTCACCGAAAGCGCTTCCTCCAGAGGCTGTTCAATCGAAAATCCGGTGATGGAGAAGTCCGCGTCAAGACCGGTTCCGTTGCCGTCCGTGACAAACAACGCCATCGGTGTGTTGTTGAAGTAGGCGTCGGCAAAGGCGTTGTAGTCCTCATCCTCCGTGTCATAGAGAATGTTGAACTCAAGCGACGCCTCTTTCAAAGTCGCGACCGAAGCACGCCACCCCTTCGTGGCCCGCGTCGTGACATCAGCCTCGCCTGACTCAAGATTCAAAGTCAAATCCTTGACGTTTTTGACCTCGGTCGAGCCGGTCGAACCGGCGGGGCCGCGCATCAGAATTGCATCAAGGCCCAGTACAATAGCCATAAAAAATCTCCTCTTTATTTTTTGACAGAATTTTCCCAGAGTGCCGGGAGTTTCGGAAGCGTCTTTTCCAGAGTCGGACCCATGAGCGGCCGTCTGGGATAGCGCCGTTTGCGGTAAATTCCGCCGAATTCATGCGCAGTCATCGCTGTTCCGATGAAGGATTCCGCCGGTCCGATTACAACGGACTGACGCTGTTTTTCCACACCGAACAGCAGCGATTGCTTCAGAAGTCCGCGCCGGGTGTTCGGCGGTGTGCCGGGCATGGATGCCTTCTGACTCTGTGAAACCCGGTTGCGGGCGGATTTCCGGATGTAAGCTCCCGCGCGCCGCAGTGCTGTTATATTGCCGCCTTGAACGGCAAGCAGGATCCGCCTGTCGTCAAATTCAATTCGGCATTTCACGGTTTCAACACTTTGAATACGAGTTCAATGACGCTGGTGAACTGCCCCCGCTCACGCAAATGCTCCGGACTGTAGATGGGGTTGTAGATGACCGAAACACAGGTTCCTCCGGCAAGTTTCCGGTTCAGGAAGCCGAGTCCGAGTTTTTCCGCAAAGCACAGCATTCCATCAAGCTCATCTTCCGTGCATCTTTTCAATATGCCGATCTGCACTTTCGGCAGTTCTTCATGTGCCGCGCGGGAAAGTGTCTTATACTGTGTTCCGGCCGGAACAACAACAATCCGCAGATCATCCAGATCACGCAGTTCAAACTCCGGGAAATAAAGCAGCTCGGCTTTATATTCCCTGAGTTCCTCCGCGACCGCGCGCGCCAGGTTCAGAATGTCGCTCACTCTTCACCTCCGTATGAATTCCATGATGATATTGCCAACCGCCGCGAGCAGCGCGATCAGCGCCGCCGCCAGCGATGAAAGCATCGTTTTCTGCAGATCCGCCGCAGGTTTGCACGGCGGATAGTGATGCTGTCCTTCGGAGAAATGCATACTCAGCATTCCCCGCAGTTCCGCGATATCCAGCCGCGCCTGATTGAGTTCATGCCACAAGTCGCGATGATCCGGGGTATCAGGCATCATGCACCTCCGATTTCCTTTGTGTGAATTCTCCGCAGAATCCGCCCGGTTCCGGACCAGCGCCAGACCGGCTCGCCGTTCGGCGCAAGAACTTCATAGCGGAGTCCGGCATGGAGAATCACATCTCCGCGCTCCGGATCATCCGGCAGATCCTCCGCCGCGATCAGAAAATCGCGCGTCTCCGTCCGGATGGTCACGCCGTATTCATTTTCCGCACGGAACAGCGTCCGCCCCGGCGTCGCCGGGATGTTCAACGTTTCGCCACCCCGGCGCTGGTAGACAATCGGAATCGAGAGCTCCCGGATCCGCTGGGATTCCAGCCATTCGGCTGCGTTTTCCAGCAGTCCCATTATTCGCTGGCGATGATGCCGACCGCGCGGAGTGCGGCAAGAATCGTGTTGGTTTTCTTCGTCAGCGAGGCAATCGCGTGTTTGCAGTCACACCCGCTTTCACAGGAGAGAACGGGAATCGTGTCGGACGGAGTTCCGCCCGAATTGTCGGTCAGATCCGTGATCGGATCGCCTGCGGCAAAGGTCGTCGCGAGGCTGTACGGGGCGTTGAGAAGCACACGAACCGTATCGTCGGCCGCCTCCGCAGCCGCAATGGCCTTGCCGAGGTAGTGGTTCGATCCGCTGACCGTGGTCGCCTTCTTCGCTCCCGCGTCCCAGTAGACCGTCGAGCCGGAAGGAATCGCGCCGTCCGCTTTCACAACATCGAACACTCCGACCACTGCAAGACTGCCGAGGGTATTGGCTTCGATATCGAGCCGGGCGATCCCGATCAGATCCGCGATGATGACCACATCTCCTGCGGCAACCGCCTCCGCCGGACGGTAATCAATGGCGTCACCCTTCTGAACATAGCGTGCAAGCATTGTAAAAAATCTCCTTGAATTTGAGGTTGAAGGTTAACTGCTTACGCGGCCCCGTTGGCTTTGACCATGCCGCGGTGATCCTGCTCGCGAACGCCAAGATCGAAATACACACGGAACCAGAGACCGAGGGTGTTGAAGTCCGTCTCGCCGCGCTCAACGGTCGGCGTGCGCTTCCCTTTCAGGAAGCCGATCTCCCAGGTATCGACCGTTTTCGGGTCGCCGAAGAGATACCACCCGGTCTGGCTGGATCCCTCGTAGGCGCTGTTGCCGAGGTACGGCGAACTGATCACCTGAAGATTTTCATCGGAAAGCACATTCAGCGCCGGACGAACCGCGTTGTCCGTGCCGCTCATGATGAGGGTCGCCCCCTGCGTCAGTTCGATCGCGAGATGCTTGAGCGCAGTCGGAACCAGCAGATATTTCGGTTCCACCGAGATCGGCTGACCATCGGCATCCACCTGATCCAGGAAGAGCTGGATCGCCTTTTTGAGCGAATCGGAACTCAGCGCCGAACTTGCGCCGGAGAGCAGGTTTTTGTGATTCGTGCTGAACAGCGCCTTGCCGTCCGCCTGCGCCGGATTCGAGAGAAGCCGGCTGAAAAACAGCTGATCGATCAGTCGCGCCGCCCGGTTGCCCATTGCCGTCGGCACTTTCATAAACGAGCTCAAATCATCGTTGATGATCATTTTGCGCGTCAGGCAGAACTTTTTCCCGTAGGTGTCGAGCTGATTTTTCGCGCTCTCTTCGATCAGTCCGCCGTCCTTGATCTCGCCGTCGGCGGCAATCGGAAGCAGGTCGCCCACATCCGTCAGGCGGAAGCGGTCGTTCTCCTTGAAGTCGTTGAGGTCGCCCGTGGAACACAGCTTCATGGCGATGATCGGCTGGGCCTCGTAGCTCTGCAGGAGTTTCTTGTTCGCCACGTTGCTCAGGATCCCCGGAAGCGAAACACTCGAGAACGCCGCACGGATCGTTTCATTGTCGAAGCCGCGGCTGTAAGGAATGCCGTCGAGTTTCATACATTCGATCAGGAGCTGCTTCAGCGGCATGTCCATTTCGGCCATCCCCGCTTCCACCGTTTTGGCCCCATAGGATTTCTCCAGCTGCTCGGCGCTCACTCCGACCCGGAGACACATTGCCGCTTCGATGGTCTTGCGCAACTCTCCGCCTTCCGGAGCGGTCTTCACGCTGATATTGACATTGGCGGCGGGACGTTCGGCCCGGATCGTTTCGAGCACCTTCTTCGTCACCACTTCCGGCGTCCAGCCTCCGGCAATCGCCTCCCGTTCAATTTCCGGGAATTCACCGTCGCAGATCGCCTGAATCGCACTGATGCGTTCACGTTCGGCTTTGACTGCGTTCTGAGCCGCTTCACGGGCGGTCGCCGCCACATCCCCGGCGGAGGCCTGAATCGCGGGCGGTGTCGCCTCCGCAGCCGCCTGTCCGGGCTTCTTTGCCGCGTTATCGGGTTTCTTTTCCGGTTCGCCGGGCTTGTTTGCCGGATTGCCGGGCTTCTGTTCCGGTTCCGGCTTTTTCTCCGGAGGTACAGCGTCATTCGCATTCGGGGCGCTCACGGCGGAAACACTCTTCGTTTCGGACTTGTTGTTCATAGTTTCTCCTTCCTGGTTGACAAGGTTGAATTTCGCATTCACTTTCATATTGGTGTGAGCATCCGCGCCCACGGCAACAACGGAAACCTCCCGCAGCGTCGATTTTTTGATATGGTAGAACGGGCCTTCGACTTCCTGACCATTCACCTCGCGGCTGCCTTTGACCAGCTCGCACTCTTTCACATCCGCACCGATGCTCAGCTGCCAGTCCGCTCCTGCCTTGCCCTGCGCGATGATATCGGCCGCATCCCTGCTGTCGGAGACGATCTCTCCGGTGATCTCCAGGGCATTGTTCCGAACTGCGGCAGAAATGAGTCCGATCCGGCTGTCCGTCTTGTTCTCGTGATTGGTCAAAAGCGGGACGCTTTCGGGAATCTCCATTCCGGCAAGATCGACCACAACAGGATGTCGCCACCCCGGCAGATTCATTTTCCCGCCGGAGTAGGCAACTCCGGCCACTTTCGGTTTCGCGCCGTTTGACGCTTCTATCAGCGTGAATTCACTCATATATCCTCTCTGGGTTCTGAACCGTCATCCGGTTCGGTTTGCTCTTCCGGTGATTTCGGGGATTCCGGGGACTCGGAACTGATCGGGATGCCAAGCTCCTTCATCAGTTTGATCTCTTTTGCCCGCTGCCGCAGAACGGACAAGTAATCCCGTCCGTCCTTGGCACACTCTGCCGCAAGAGTCGTTGTGTTGTTCGTCAGCCGGGTTTCCTGGGCGGTGGCTTCCTTCGACGGATCGACATGCGGGAAACCGTCCCAGAACCATGTGTGCCGCTCGTCCACCACTCGTCCGCCCGCTGTCAGGCGGTATTCCCGGAACCACACCTCAAAAATCCGGTTCAGAACTTCCGTTTCCCAGAACGACCGGTCGACAAGAATGCTTTTATGGTAAATCTGGTTGTCCAGTCTGCCGCTGGCGTAGTTGTGCCCGGAAAAATCTCCCGCCAGCGTGCCGTAGGTCGTCACCACACAACGGGCGATTTCGCTCAGAATGATCTTCACGAACTCCGCATGGTTCGCCGCCGGCTGTTTGGGGTCGAGCTGCCCCATTTTCCACCCGGCCGGAACCGTCAGCATCATGTTCCGTTCCAGCGGAATGGCATCCATGGGCTCGACTTCATCCGATTCGCCGTTCGGCGGAGCGTCCGTGTAGAGAATCGCCGCAAAATCCGCCGCGGCCTCCGCCGCTGAAAGCACGGCCAGATTGTATCTGCGCAGTTGGGCAAACAGCGGCAGTGCCGGTGTGATCTCGGGAACTCCTCGATGCAATCCCGGACGGTCCTGACGGTAAATATGAATCATGTATTCCGCCGGAATGTGGATCGCATCGTCCCCCGGCATATACCGGATGTCCCCGGGATGGTACTTCAAAACCCGGTAGTCCGTCGGATTTCCCCAGCGGTCATACGAGATCCCGTCGACACTGGTATCATCTTCGAACCAGCGCAGTTCACCGGAAACACGATCCGCCTCGATCAACTGCAGGTCCAGTTTCACACCGTGGCGGATTTTTGGATTCGTTGCCAGCACGGCAAACGCTTCGCCATCCTGACAGCGGGCCATTCGCATCGTCCGGAGTTTCGGAGCAAGACGAACGGCATCCGACCAGCGCATGAATGCCGTTTCCACAGCATCGTTGAACGTCTCGTCGGCGGATAGCATCTGCAGTCGCGGCCCCGTGCCGATGGTGTCGTTTGCGAGCATCTGCACCAGTCCTCTGGCGTAGGAATTGTTGGCAACTTCGTAGCGCGAGCGCATCCGCAGCGTCCTGCGCACTTCCGGCGCGGCCTCCATGTCCGCCGACAGATGATCCGCCGCCGACCAGTGGCGCCAGTTGTCCCGCGTCGTCTGCGCCGCATCAAACCGGGCACGGACAAGCTGCTTCGGAGGGGTTCTGCTCCGAAAAATAGATTTGAGTCTGTTGAACATCGATGGATCCTCACGCCCCTGAATGGCACAATTTGGTTATCTTCAGGCCGGAAGTCAGGGATTTTAGGGCCTTTTTCGACGCGAGATATTCATCTGCCGCAATCTGATCGGCAAGGGAATGCTGCTCGACCTTCTGTCCGTCCACTTCAGCAGACTTCGGCCCTGAGGCATTCCGCCGGATTGCCTCTTCCAGTGTTTCATTTTCCGGCATGGCAGCACTCCGGTTCATACTTCCCGCGATAGGATTCACATTCGCCGATGATGAACTCCGCATGATGATCGCATTTGTTGAGAAGCGCGCACTCAATTGCCGCAAACGCCTTCCGCATTCTGCGGACCTTTTTCTTCAGTTTGCGATACCGGTCAGCCAACTCGGCATATTGCGCCGAACACTCCAGGCATTCCACATCAGCTTCACTCATTGATTTCCTCCGTTTGTTTGAAATCAGCCTCACGTGAGGCTGATTTTGCGGTTTCTGCTGTGATATAATTTTCTCGTCCGTGCAAAATTTCCTCTTCCACCTTCTGAATCCGTTCCCCGATCCACATCATACAGTTTACTGCCATGGAGTTACCGCAGGCTTTGTATCTGGGCGCATCAGGACATTCCTCCTCGGATTTACCATTCCAGGGAATTCGCGTGTGATTGTCGGGAAACCCCATCAAGCGCTCGCATTCGAGGGGAAGCAGTTTGCGAACTGTCGGTTTTCCGGATGGCGTATAGGCGACTCCATGCACATCTCCGGCGGTCTGCGTATACATCACACCTTCTTCAGAAACCCCCATACCCGATCCCCCGGAACGTTCACCGGGCTTCATTTTGTCTCCATCAAGTGCGATTGCTTCGACAATGACGGTTTCCGCGCCGGGACCGCCTGCCGTAACTGTTTTTCCCGCTTTCGCCTCTGTCACATAAAGACCGCCGTTCGGGCGATCTTTCCGTCTGCCGTTCGCATCGCAGAAGGAAACGTGAAAACATTCTTCACGAGCTACCGCAGGTGTCACTTCCGTGCGCATCGTAGGGAAAACCTCATTCCAGAATCCCTGCAGATCACCTCCCGCATCGTTTTTAATGAAGCCGATGACTGTTTCCGGTTCCCGTGGAACTTCCTGCAGGAGCGGAAGATTGTTCCCGCCTGTCCCCATGCGGGCAACGATGGATTGTGACACTTCGACCGATTTTATACGGGAATCGGGAGCATGGTTTTCATAGCAAAGAAAATCCGTTCCGGCCTGTTCAATCACACATTGGAGACGCCCCTTGTCCGGCATGAACTGCTGATCACTCGTCCGCGTCAGTGTGCCCGCCTTCTGGGAACCGTCCCACCAGTCTGTCGAAGCAGAGCCTCCTTCAGAACCGGCGGAAGCGTTTTGCCTCTTCGTGCGGCGCGGCGGAGTATCCCCTCCGCACATTTCACCGTCAAATAGTACCTTGGCGGGATATTTCCACTGACCAGAATATCCGATAAGGAAGAGACGCTTCCGGCGCTGCGGGATTGCCCTCGGAAATTGTTCCACTCGGGTAAATTGAGAGTCAAGTACTCTCCATGCCACTCCGAATCCTCCCGGAGCCGGAGTGACGATTCCGCATTTTCTCCATCCGCTTTCAGGGACCGGGATATTCCATCCACAGAGCAGGGAAACAAATCGTCCGAAATCCTCACCTCGGCGGCTGGAAAGAGCAGCGGGGACATTTTCCCACACAACCCAGCGGACTCCAAGCTCAAAACACAGTCGTACAAAGTCGAGAGCGAGCACGCTTCGCTGACCTTCAAATCCCAGTCGTTTCCCTGCGATTGAGAGATCCTGGCAGGGGGTCCCCCCGACGAGCAGGTCGATATCTTCATTTACATCCTCTTTTTTTATTAGGGTGAAATCTCCGAAATTTGGAATCGTCCCGTCCTCCGGAAGAGCTGCGATCTGACGTCTCCACAATTCCCGTGTTTTCCGCTCCTTCTCGTTGTCTGCCATTGCCGGATCAAGCGGTCGCAATGGACGAGTCGCTTTGAATCGATGACACAGCACCGCTGATGGGAATGGCTCAACCTCGGCAAAAAAAACAGCTTTCCAGCCTAGAGGGCGCCAGGCGAGCGTTGCCGCCTCAACTCCACTGCAAATGCTGCCATATTCCATATCCGCATTTCCTTTCGTGCAGTTTTTTTACAACCAGTACATATGCAGGAAAATGGAAAACGTTCACGGTTTTTCGATTTTTTTACAAAAAAAATGCGTGCAACCACATTTTCGCGGTTGCACGCAATAGATACAGAATTCTGATTTATCAGCAGGAGTGTGCGTTTATCACATTTCGGGCAGCCTCTATAACCTTTTCCTTCAAGCTGTCAGGTTTCACGACAGTCAACTTCCCACTTTGTTCCAGTATTCGTTGCACCAGGATTTCCTGCGGTGCCACTGGAATTTTTATCAGCTTGAACATGGGATCATCGGTATCCCAGATGATTTCCTGATTTTCATGGAATGGATTGGAAAAAATGGAATCATGAATGTCTTTATGAAAACGCAACACCACGTCTTTCACCGGAGTTAAGGTAAAGCGGATATTGTTGTAAATTTCCGGATCCGGTTCAAACGTTTTCTGGATAACCTCAGCCCTTTGAATCCGATGGATCATAAAATTTCGTGGTTCATCTGCATTACATGCGCGCGCGTAGATATACCAGTTGTTATTACGGAAAAAAAGCGCATGAGGTTCAATGTCTCGCACCGAGGCGTTTCCTTGATAATCGCGATATACAATATGCAGAAGAAAATGATCCCGCCATGCCTGGTAAACTGGTTTAAAAATCGCAGGATCAACATTGCCTGTCCTGGCAGAGAAAAATTTCATTTGTGAAACGAATGAACATTTCTGCAGATCCGGATTGGCTACGTTCAATAGATAATCCACCGCACTGCAAATGTCACTCTTCAACGGTTCAGGGAATATATTTTCGGAAATCCGCCGTCCTACCAGCATCGCCATCATCTGCGATTCGCTTAGGTAAGCCGGATAAGCAAAATCCCAATGAATATCTTTCAGATAATATCCGTGGCGGCTGCGGTCATATTCCCAGGGACAATGAAACTCTTCCTTGAGGATTTTCAGATCCTGCCAGATTGTTTTTCGATCACAAGTAAGAACCATGGTTTCTGTCGTATCAAAAGTGGCTTGTTCAAAAGCTCTTCTGATTTTTGTATAGTTGGGATATTGCTGTTTCCGCATCATATCCACAATGCGAATCATTCGTTTCAGCCGATGTTCACTGACAACCATGTTTCCCTCGATTCAAATTTTTTTTAATTTTTTTTAGTATGGGGAGCATTATTCCCCATACCATATGATAATTTATCCTTCAAAGAGGAAAAGTCAACAAATAAAGTATATGGACAAAGAAAGGAGTAGTTCCATGAGAGCATATAATCCGATGACTGTGATCCGGCAGACTTCCAGATCTGTGTTGAAAGAGTTTTTCACGGAACATAGATGCCTGGAATGTCTGAACTTTGAAAAAGACAAACTCTATGAAATTCAGGATGCCTTTCGAACACTCCCGGAAGGACTCCTCAGAAAAGTGGAAATTGTCATGCGCAATGTCTTCAATCTTGCGGGAAATGAAGCTGTGATACTGCGGTTGCTGGACGAAGCAAAGACGCAGGACGGGGAATTCAATTCTGAAATTCAGCAATTCAAAAACCGTTACGACATGGCTTTTCATATCTATTTACATCATCGGACTCTCTGGGAAAAAGCCTGCACGTTTCTGCAGGTGGACAATCTTCCCGGCCGCCACTGGTGCCGCTGCCCGAATCTTCCGAAACAGACTCCGCGAACAGACCGGAACGCATGTGAGGACTTAGGACGTCAGATTTCCGCATTCTTCTGGCATAAGCAGGTTCGAGGGAAAAAATACCTGATCGAATACCAGAAAAGAACAGGGGATCTGCATTACTACTTTGTTTATCTGAGCGACTATGCAAACAGCTATGAAGCATGGAGTGAACAGAATTCCGAGCTGGAAAGAAAAAATGAAACCCGAGTCATCAATATGGTCTTTGCCTATGATATGCATTTCGGGACGCTGGACACCTATAATCTTGGAGGCACTAAAATTGCCATGGTTCTACAGAAGATTTTCTGCGATACAATTCTCGGCTATCATCTGGTGGACAAACAGATCCTGAAGAGTGCGTTTGACATTGAACGGCTCAAATACCGGAAGAACATTCCGATCGCGTTGCCTCATGTTGGAATTACCCGGGCATGGATCTCCTGCCTTGAATTCAATTATCAGGGGGCCGGCAAGCGGCGGACCCACCGAATGAGCCTGGATGATGTTGTCCGGGATGATGAAATCTACTCCGTAATGGAACATGATCTGAATCGGGAAAATGTGCCTTTGAATGTGATCGTAATTAAATTTGTCAGAATCATTCTGGAAATTGAATGGAACAACTGCAAACGGCGAATGACGATCGAATTGACACGGAACAGTTGCACCTTGAAGAGCAATGCCGATGAACTGAGAAAAATTGGAGAATATTTTATTCAGGAGAATGGAATCGATGTACAGCCAAACCTCTTTTGAAACCCTGTTGGCTTTTGGAAATGTAGCGGAGAACATCGACTTGGACTATTACGGGCTGGAAGTTAACCATCTGGTTCCGGAAGAATGGAACCAGCTTGGAATACTGCAAAAAAGACCGATTGACAAGTTTGTTCGCTGTCGTGGATGTGGAACGTTCATTCCCATATCAATCAGAGATTCCGGCGATGAAATCCAGCTTTGCGCGGATTGCCCGGAATGTGGTCCCTATGAACTTCTTCCAGAGGAAAAAGCAGTTTGGAGAGTTGATTTCACCCCGGTATTTGAATCTGCACGCAAGGCATTGAATTGTGCGGGGTTGGTGAATGAAATCGTCACGAATGCATTGTGGTCTCTGGGCCGGGCTCCGGTTAGCGGGCAGTCTCGTGAGATTTTTGCATGTGCTGGAATCAATACGGAACGCAACTCGGAAATACTGGGACATCTCCCGAAGGGAAAAACTCCGATTTTGCTGGTGCTGGGAGATTCTCCTCTGCCATGCAAACTTGGTTCTTTTCCCTCCGATCAGGTATTTTGTTTTTCACAGCTTGAAAGAATTGAGGATGGAAAGATCGTTTTTGAGACGTCTTGTCTCCATAGTCAGGGCATGACTCCGACCGTTTCGGGAACCTCCTCTCGAAAACTTTCTTCCGGGAAAAACAGCAAGATCGGCGATGTCATCATCAAACTGAAAGCTGAGCTGCGACAATTTATGTGCGGAGTTTATTCAGAGTTCTCACAAGCAGAACGTTCCGGGAAGGATCCTCGTTTTGCCGGGATTCGGCAAAATGAGCTGGCGGCAGCAGCCAATGTCAGTTCCGTCATGGTTAACCGAGCCTTGAAAAAAGATATGGAACTCAAAGCTCTTTTCGATGCCGCCAATAATCCCGGAGCTGCTTACGCTTACGGGAGACGGGTAATGAAGTAATCTGCCAATTGTTTTTTCACTGGATATCCGCATTCAGCCATTGATGCTGAGTGCGGATTTTTTTTGCTTCTGAAATGGGAAAAATTTCATTTGTCGTTTTTTCGTGAAATCGATTTTTGAAATTTTAATTTTTTATTTCGTTGATAACCAATGAGATATGGAATCAAAAGAAATTTCTGTCGTTTTTTCGTGAAATTTTCCTGACTGGTCGAACCCGACGCAATGGTGCGACGGGCGAAACCATCAGGAGCGCAGAAATGCCGAATGTTAAATTTGAAGATGTGTATGCAAACGCATACGTCCGGGAGTCCGTTGCTTACCTCGTCGCTACCACCATCAGACAGTATCCCATGCTTGCGAACAGTGAGAAGGATCTGGAACAGGAATTGTGGATCGCTCTGGCTCGGAAACTCCCGCGTTTCCAGTCCGCGAGAAGTTCGCTGAATAAATTCTGCCGGGTGATCCTGGAGGTCTCATTGAAGGAAATCCGCCGCAAACTTTTCTCCCGGCGTTCCATCGTGGCACGAACCTCCCTGGAGTTGACAATGGAAATGCAGGATTTCCTGACTTGGGATGGCCTTGAAAAGGCGATTCTGATCTTTGATGTTCAAAGCGTTCTGCAAAATCTCTCTCCCGAGCAGAAGGAAATTTGCGAAATGCTCATGGATGGATTCTCCATCAGACAGATCGCCCAGCGCATCAACATTCCGGTGGGAACCCTCTACAAACACCAGATCGCGGAATTGCGAGAAATTTTTACCCTCGCAGGGTTAAAAAAATAGGAAAAACCGTGAACGTTTTCGATTTTTCTGCATATGTACTGAGTGCTTACACATTCAACTCGAAAGGATAAAAATGAACAACACGAATTTCATCATCCATGAACCGGCGGACGAATATCACGCCCGCAGTCGCAGCGGAGAATTTATGTCGAGCCACCTCCTGGCCGACTTCCGGGAATCCCCGGCTCTCTACCGCAGGAAAGTTTCCGGGGAAATCACGGAAAGCGAATCTTCCGCATTCGTCATGGGACGTGCGGCGCACTGCCTGATTCTGGAGGGACGGAACGCCTTTGACCGCGAATATGTTGTGACCGACGGCCCGATCAATCCCCGGACCGGCGAATCCTACGGGCGCAACACCAAGGCGTTTGCGGAATGGGCGGCGACTCAGGAGCGCGAAATCATTTCCGGAAAGGACTTCAGCTTTCTCCTGAAACTGCAGCGCGGCGTCTGGCTGCACCCGCTCGCGTCGGAACTGCTGGCGGACGGAATCGCGGAAGGTGTGGTTCGGGCAGAGTATTGTTCCGTTCCCTGCCAGATCCGGATGGATTGGTTCAGTATGAAGTCCGGACTTGTTGATCTGAAAACCTGCGACAGTCTCCGCTGGTTCGAGTCGGACTGCCGTCGCTATGGCTATATCCAGCAGCTCGCGTTTTACCGGGCGATTCTCCGGATTGTGACCGGCAAAAACTTCCCCGTCCACATCATTGCGGTGGAAAAGAATGAACCGTTTTCCGCCGGGGTCTGGAAACTGACGGATGAACTGCTGGATCTGGCGGAACTTTCCAACAAAAGCGCCCTGGAGCGCTTCCGGGCCTGCTGCATCTCCGGAGTCTGGCCGACCGGATATGAAGATCTCCGTATCATTGACACACTCTGAATTCAAAAAACAGCAAACAGGAAAGGTGAAAATCATGAAGAAAATAATCACAAAAACGCTTGACATCACTCCGGATATGGCGGCCCAAATGCTGGAACGCAACACCATGAACCGGAATATCAGCCAGCTGAACGTTACCCGCTATGCCAATGACATGGCCTCCGGAGCCTGGGAACAGAACGGGGAAACCATCAAAATCGCAGAGGATGGAACGATTCTTGACGGACAGCATCGCCTCTGGGCGATCATTGAATCCGGAGTCACCGTCACAATGATCGTTGTCTACAATGTCAGGAAGGAAGCCGTCGGCTCCATCGACAGCGGAGTCACCAGACTTTTTCATCACCTCCTGAAAATCAAGGGATCCCAGCACCCGACCACGGCGGCAATGATCACAAAATTCGCCTGGATTTACGAGAACTTTGATCGGCAAATGCGTTCAAGTTCGGCAAAGACGGAAACCCGTAATTCGGTTCTGGAACCGTATTATGACGAGAACCGGGATTTGCTTGAACATGCCGCAGCGGTTGCGGAATGCGGCGCGCATCATTTCGTGAAGTCCCATATGGGATTCTGTTTCTATCTCTTTCTGAAGAAAAATCCTCAGAAAGCGGAAGAGTTCATCAAGCTGGTCAAGACCGGAGAAAATCTTTATACCGGGCATCCGATCATGACGCTTCGCAGCAAGCTGATTGATAATCGCATTAGCAAAAACAAGCTGACGGTTCGGGAAACTCTGGCATTCTACATCAAGGCCTGGAATGCGTTTCTGAAAGGCCGCGACCTCTCCGTATTCCGCTGGAACAACAGCGAAGAGCTCCCCGAGGTGAAATGATGGAAGAGAAAATTTCTCTGATGCCGACCATCGCGATCCACACCGCATCGCCTTTCAAAGATCTCTTTCCGATCAAGGAAAGTGTCCTGAACGAGATCGCGGAGGATATGAAGCAGAACGGATTTGATTTTGCCCATCCGATCATCATCTGGGCCGGTCACAAAGTCACAGTAGTGGATGGACATACCCGTCTTGCCGCCGCACAGAAAATTCATCTGAACAAGGTTCCAATCACTTTAAAGGAATTTGCTTCAGAAGAAGAGGCTCTCCAGTATGCCATCAAAGCTCAGAGTCATCGGAGAAACCTGACTGATGGCGAACTGCTGAACTGTATCAAGGAGCTGGATAAAAGAAAGAATTCGGGGCGTCCAGGAAAATCAGCCTCAGGTGAGGCTCATTCCAAAGGGAAATCGGCAGAACAAACAGCCGATCTTCTGGGAATTTCCAGGGCAAAAGTGGAACGTATTCGAACAGTGAATGATCATGCTTCCGATACCACAAAAGCTGCGGTCTTGGCTGGAAAAATGTCTATTAACAAAGCATACAATTCCACAATGAAAAAAAAGCAGCAGGAAAAGATGGGGAAAGATCCCTCTCTTGCTGGAGCCTCACTGCAGGATGTGAAGGAATCCCGCCTTGAAGCACTCAGGGTCAGCATTACCAAGATAATGAAGATACGTCTTGAACGGGAAGTTCAGGAATATCCGGAAATCGGTTATTCTCTTCAGGAACGCAATACCTTGAGCGAGGAACTTTCCACAGAAATTGGCAAACTGATTACAGAGATTTTACCAGGAGAACATGACAATGAATAACAATGAGGAAACCATGTGTTCAAGGCGACCGCAGGAAAAGAGCGAACTCGATGCGGATACGGAGTTGGTGCATTCCATCATGGCAAACATTCATGCCCGGATGAATGAGATACAAATCCGCAAACTGGTGAAAGCACTTCAGATTGAATTGGCAAACTGCTGAAAAGAGGAAAGGAAACAGATTATGAGCATGCTTGACAACATTCAAACCGGGCGGGAAAACAAGCCGCCTCGAATCATGATTTACGGCAGCGAAGGCGTGGGGAAGTCAACGTTTGGAGCATCCGCGCCGGGAGCGATCTTCATCCAGACCGAAGACGGTCTCGGCGAAATCGACTGCCGGAAATTCCCGCTTGCACATTCGCTTTCCGAGGTGATCGCAGAACTGACCGCGCTTCGGGACGAAGCTCACGAGTTCCAGTCCGTCGTTGTGGATTCCGTTGACTGGCTCGAGCGCCTCATCTTCGACGAGGTATGCCGCGAATTCGGTGTCCGTTCCATCGAAAAAGCCGATGGCGGCTACGGCAGGGGATATACCCATGCGCTGACTCACTGGCGCAAGGTCATCAGCCTGCTTCAGGAACTGCGTGACAAGCGCGGAATGATGGTCATTCTGGTCGCCCATGCGAAGGTCGAACGGTTCGAAGATCCGGAAAACGCCGCCTACGATCGCTACACACCGCGTCTTCACAAGCACGCTGCGAGCCTGATCGCGGAATGGGTCGACGCCGTTCTGTTCGCGAACAAGAAGTTCCGGGTGACGAAGGAAAACGCCGGATTCAACGGAGAACGCGCGATCGCCGCTCCCATCGGCGCGGATGGCGGGGAACGCATCATCCGCACGGTGGGAAGCCCCGCCTGCATCGCGAAGAACCGTTACGGTCTGCCGTCGGAAATTCCGCTCTCGTGGCAGGCATTCATTGAGGCATACACAAAAATCGAGGAGAACCATCATGAGTAAGTGCGGAGCCATCTGCGAGGTCTTCAGTCGCGTCTGCGGGTATTTTCGGCCCGTGACGAACTGGAATAAGGGCAAGCAGGAGGAATTCAAGGAAAGAAAGGCTTTCGAGGTGACAAAAAATGCACGAAAAAATCCGGACGGCAAATCGTCCGCTGGTGTGTGACGTCTGCGGCGGAATGATCCAGGTTGGGGAACCGTTCCGTGCTGTGCGGGATGAGTATTCGCCTGTTGAGTATCACGAACACATCCAGTGTCCCGGCACTCCGGCTGTCGCGGTAAGCAAACCGCCCCCGGAACCGCCGAAAATTACAGCATTCAATCACCACTGCCATTGCATGGCATAACATGGAAGGAAACACAAATGTCCACAATCAATTTCAACGCGAACGAAGTCGAACCATCGACCGGTTATGATCCGATTCCGGCCGGGAAATACCAGGCTGTCATCACCGAATCGGAAATGAAGCCCACTAAGACGGGAAACGGGCAGTATCTCCAGCTGGAATTCGAGATCATCGAGGGTGAATACAAGAACAGGAAGGTCTGGGCGCGGCTGAATCTGGAAAATGCGAACGCGGACGCGGTTCGGATCGCCCGGGCGGATCTCTCCGCCATCTGCCGAGCGGTGAATGTGCTTCAGCCGCGTGATTCGGTGGAACTGCACAATCTTCCGCTCACAATCACCGTGCGCTGCAAAAAGAATCAGGATGACGAGATCGTCAACGAGATCAAGGGCTACGGTCCGCGAACGTCTCTTTCCGGCGTTGCCGCAGCCAAGCCCGCGACGCCGCCTCCGCAGAGCGGTGCGAACTCCGCGCCCCCATGGGCAAGGAAATGACATTGGAACTGGAACTGCCGTGGCCGCCCAGCGTGAATCATTACTATCGGCATGTCGGTCCGAGGGTGCTGATCTCCCGTGACGGGCGGAAGTTCCGGGAGCGTGTGGTTGCACGTTTCCGGCAGGATCATACACGGGGATTTGCCGGTCCGGTGGAGCTGTTCATTGAACTGTATCCGCCGGACAATCGACGCCGGGATGTGGACAACTCTCTGAAGTGTCTCCTGGACACCTTCACACATGCCGGGCTTTACAATGACGACAGTCAGATCTGCAAGCTGACCGTCATCAAACGCGAACCGATGCCTCCGGACGGAATGGCTTATATAAGGATTTCAGAATGGAAGAACGAAGACAGAACGGCGGACGACGCAGGCAAATCGTCCAGGAATTCGTGAAGAACATCACCGACGATACCCGGCGACTGGTCTGTTTCCTCTATATGAACGGCTACAAAGACGGCGCGATCCGGAAAATCCTGAAGATTGACAGACAGCGTCTCGAGCAAATCAAAACACAGCTTGCCTTTGACCTGATCAAGGCGGGCATACGGAATTCGGAGGGCTGAAATGATCGTTCCTCGACCGTATCAGTCCGAGGCGGTTGAGGCTGTTTACGAGCATCTCCGCACAAAAGACAACAACCCATGCGTTGTGTTGCCCACGGGCTGTCACGCAAAAGATCACCCAATTTTGATGTATGACGGAACTGTCCGGAAAGTACAGGACATATCGGTTGGTGATATCATCATGGGCGCAGACTCAACCCCTCGGCATGTGCTTGCTCTGGCTCGCGGACGTGAACCTATGGCACGGATTACGCCAATCAAGGGCGAACCATTTGTGGTTAATATGAATCACATTCTGTCTCTGGTCAGCACAAACGAAGGGAAAGGCGATTTCACTTGTTACCAGAAAGGGGGCGAAATTACCAACATAACTGTCCGGGAGTATCTGACAAAATCGAAATCATGGAGGCATTTGAGGAAACTCTATCGCGTTCCGGTGAACTTTTCAATCCCGAAGAACTTACCGATTCCGCCGCACATTCTGGGATTGCTCCTCGGCGATGGGATAATGACTAACGCCATCGGATTGACCAGCGCGGAAGAGGAACTTGGTGATGAATTCAGTCGATATGCAGAAAGTATCGGCTGTTCAGTCCGTGTTACCGAAAATGACCGGAATGTGCCGACATACTATGCTGTCGTTGCAAAGGGAGCGAAAAATCCTCTCTTTGAAATACTGCACCAGCTGGGTTTGCGCGGGCATTGCGCTCATAACAAGTTCATTCCCAAGGAATATTTGACCGCTTCCCGATCCGACAGATTGCAATTGCTGGCTGGACTTCTTGACAGTGACGGCTTTTTCGACGGTCATTGTTTGGAAATCACCACACAATCCCGGGAACTTGCCGGTGATATTGTTTTTCTTGCAAGAAGTCTTGGATTCATGGCGAACTGTCATGAGAAATATTGCGCCTGTCAGACCGGAGCCGGTGGCTGGTACTACCGGGTGCATATTTCCGGCGATTTGTCGCCGATCCCATGCCGTAGAAAACGGCATGTCTTTCATGTTCGCCAGCAAAAGAAAAATGTACTTCGTACAGGTTTCTCGGTAGAAATCTTATCGGAGGATGATTTTTATGGATTTGAACTGGACGGTGACCATTTGTATGTTGATGGAAACTTTGTAGTCCATCACAATACGGGCAAAAGTCTGGTTCTCGCTCAGATCGCAAAGGATTCCGTGGAAAAATGGAATGGACGCGTGCTGATCCTTGCCCATGTCAAGGAATTGCTGGAACAGAATGCCGACAAGATCCGCAAACTCTGCCCGGAGTTGAAGATCGGCATCTATTCCGCCGGACTCAGGAGCCGCGACACCACGGAGCAGGTCATTGTCGCCGGAATTCAAAGCGTATACAACAAGGCTTGCGAGCTGGATGCCTTCGATCTTGTGGTTGTAGATGAGGCCCATGCAATCAGTAGCGAAGGAGATGGTATGTACCGAACCTTTCTGGCCGATATGAAGATCATCAACCCACACGTCCGGGTGATCGGGCTGACGGCAACACCCTTCCGGCTCAAGGGCGGGCTCATCTGCAAGCCGGAGAACATCCTGAACGAGATCTGCTATGAAGCGGGACTCAAGGAAATGATTCAGCAGGGGTATCTTTCCCCGCTGATTTCCCGGGCGGGCCGCGCGGAGGCGAATCTGGCAAACCTGCACATCCGTGGCGGTGAGTTCATCAGCGACGAGGTCGCCGCAGCAATGGACAACGAGGCGCTGGTGACATCCGCCTGCAGGGAGATTGTGGAACTGACCCGTGACCGCAAGTCTGTGCTGATTTTCACCGCTTCGGTGGATCATTGCAAGCATGTTGCGGAAAAAATCCAGGCGTTTTCCGGCAAGGAGTGTGCGATCGTGACCGGTGATACGTCGCCTGCCGAACGGGCTGAAATCATCGCCCGGTTCAAGGGGGAATTCATCCCGGCGGATCTTTTCGGAACACCGAAGCCCCCGCTCAAGTTTCTGGCGAACGTCAACGTCCTTACGACTGGCTTCGATGCGCCGAACACGGATTGCGTTGTAATGCTCCGCCCGACGAATTCGCCGGGATTGCTGATTCAGTGCGCTGGACGCGGGACGCGCCTCAGTCCGGAAACCGGAAAAAGTTCGTGCCTTTTTTTGGACTACGGGGGCAACATTCTGCGGCACGGTCCGCTCGACATGATCAAGGTCAAAGAGCCCGGCTCCGGGAAAGGCGGTGATGCCCCGGCGAAGAAGTGTCCGCAATGCCTCGCGCTCATCCACGCCGGATATACGGCGTGTCCTGAATGCGGGTATGTGTTTCCGCCGAAGGAAAACAATGACAAGATGACGCAGACGGCATCGTCCGCCGGTGTGATTTCCGGACAGGTGGATTATACCGATTACGAGGTGCTGGATGTGTATTACTGCGTCCACGAAAAACGGGGTGCCGATCCCGACGCCCCCAAAACCATGCGGGTGGATTATCAGGTCGGCTTCAACGAGTTCAAATCGGAATGGGTCTGCCCGGAACATACCGGCTATGCCCGCGGCAAGTTCGAGAAATGGTGGCACGAACGCGCCGCGCTCGGCTGCCCGATGCCGAGGAGCGCGCGGGAAGCCGTTTCGCTGGCCAACGAGGGGCTTCTGGCGGCTCCTGAGAGCATCACCGTTAAAACGATCGCGGGAGAACGTTTCGAGCGTGTAACGGGCTTCCGGTTAAAAGAGCGTCCCGTCATGCGAGAACCGGGAGAGGACCTGGAACCCGGCGAAACGTGGACATCCCCCGCACCGCCTGACGATCTTGAAGACGATATCCCGTTTTGATTGTCGGAATATTATTTTATTCAGCTTATGGAGGTTTTACTTTTGCAGTTTTGTGCTTAACTATACAATGCAGTTTTGATTTGATTCCGCCATTTTTCCTTTTGTTCTTTTGGAAGAAATGAGGCATCAATCCCATTGATTGCCAGTTGAAATATTTCATTAGTCGTCAGATTCAGAGCCTGATGGACTGCTGCCCAGTTATCACTGGCATAGCCTAGGAAATAAGCGGGATCATCCGAATTGATTGTCACACATAATCCACGGGAAAGCATTTGCTTCAGAGGATGTTCAGAGAGATTTTTGACAACATTCAAACGAAGATTGGAAATGGGACACATTGTCAGCGGGATGCGCTTTTCCACAAGGGTTTGCATCAGATCTGGATCGTGTATGGCGGCATTGCCATGATCAATACGGTCGACATTGAGTTCGACAGCCTCATGGACATATGCCGCTGGACCTTCCTCTCCAGCATGGACACAGATACGGAATCCCCGCTCTCTGCATGCATCGAAATATGGTCTGAAACGCGATGGCGGATTCCCGTTTTCTGCTCCGCCCATGCCAAAGGCAGCAATCTGATGATACCATGGAGTCAGCTCATCCAGTGCTTGCAAAGCCTCTTCCACGGGACGAGTCCGCATTACAGTTCCCATGTAAAGGCAGGAAATACGTTCTTGCATATCATGAACAGCACTGAAAACAGCGCGCATGATAGCATGAAGAGGCAGTTTTTCTTTTCGGAAAATTTGTGGATTGAAGAAAAATTCTGTATGGACTACCCCATCAGCAGAAGCTCTTTGAAGATAAGCATGCGTAAGATCGTAAAAGTCCTGTTCTGTGACTAGAACCTCGCACCCCTTATAATAGACGGCGAGAAAACCGGAAAGATCACGAAACTTGCACGCTTCATACAGGCACTTCGGATTTTTCCATGGCAGAGAGATATGATTTCGAGCTGCAAACTTGAAAAGCATTTCCGGTTCGAGTGTGCCTTCCAGATGAACATGCAAATCGGTTTTGGGTAATTTTACAAAATCGTAATGTTGAGTGGATTTTATTGATAACAGAGTCATATACACATGCCTTTCCCTAATGTAATATAACTCAGGTTTTCATTTTATCCAACCTTCAACATAAGACATGAAAGGGGAAAAGACAGAGGCTTGATTTTGAGGAGAGAGCATGAATGCAGCAAAGATTTTCCCGATCATCCTGATCGCACTGGACGTCGGCGCAGCGATCGTTTACGCCTGCTGCGGCGACTGGAAACACATGACATACTGGCTTGCGGCCGCCACACTGACCGCGACTGTCACATTTTAACCCTGGGAGATTTCCATGTCTACACGAGGACTCATTGCAATCGAGGCCGCCGACCGGAGCTGCCGCTCCATTTACGTTCACTTCGACATGTATCCTTCCGGCGCGGGTGTTTGCCTGAATGCACACTACAACACGAAAGAGCGCATCGAAGCTCTGTTTGCGCTCGGTGATCTCTCCGGCCTGGGCGGGCGTTTGTCGAACGACGATCCTGAACCCGATGCGCAGGATGTCTGCCACGCCTACCACCGGGATTATGGCGAGGAATTGTGTCCGCCCCGGGTCTGGGCTGACGCCGGTGAAATGCTCGCCCGGGCGGAGGATGCTTACTGGGCGGAATATGTGTATCTGTTCCGCGACGGCAAGTGGTATGTGAATACGGCCTACTGTCCGAAAGAGTGGCGGCTGGTCGAAGAGGTGCTCAAGGAGCGGAACAATGGCTGAAATCGAATGGAAAATCACCGAACAGATGCTGAGTCAGGAGCTGGTCAGCACCGATAATCGCTGGCACATTTCCAAGACGCAGAGCGGGGATGCCGACGCGGAGTTCTTTCTGACCAACTACGACCTGCTTCTGAGTCCGCACGGGACAGGGAGGGATTACAGGGAGTGCTTTGAGTCGTTCATCGCCGATTGCGACGATTACATCCGGAAAGTCATCGCGATTCGTGACGAGGCACGGATGCACATGGAGAAACTGCTGAAAGCTGCGGAGTCTCTTGAAAATCAGAACAGGGAGTCCTCGCATGAACATTGAAATCGCGCTGGCGCAAATCTTTTCCGAGGTCGAGAGAGCCGAAAAACTGCATCCCGACTGGCCGACAAACCCGATTCATCAGGCGGCCATCGTAACGGAAGAAGCGGGAGAGCTTTTGCAGGCAAGCCTGAATCACAATGAACGCAGGGGATCGAAAAAGGCGATGATCACGGAAGCCATCCACACGGCGGCAAGTGTGATCCGGTTTTTGAAAAACATCAATGAGGAGTCCGATGAATCCTTTCACAACGTATCAGTTCCGTAAAATGCCGGTCCGGATTGTGCGGAAGAGCGATAAAAATTACTTCGTGATCCGCGACATCTGCAACATTCTCGGCTGGAGCAATCCCAACCGGGAACTGGCAAAACACACCGAAAACGTTCCGCTTTATGAACGGATCCGGACACCCGGCGGACTGCAGGTCGTCCGGCTTGTCCCGCGCGCGGACGTTGAGAAACTGCTTGCCGCAAACTCTGGACACAAGGCTCTGCTTCTGGAACGCTACCTGAGAAACGAAGTATTTCCCAAGCTGGACGCGGAGGAGAAGGCAGCGGCGCAGGTCAGAGCTCTGATCGTGGGATTCATTTCCACGATGCACACACTCATGACGGAACAGTATTTCGCCGACAAATATCATGGAGAACGCAATGACCGACGCAAATGAAATCACCCATGCTCTGCGCCTCTGGTTTCAGGCCGGAGACGTGTTCGAGGTGCGTGTACTGGACGCGGTCAGCGCCGATTACCGGCGGGAGCATATCGAGTCCGGTTATTTCGATTACGAGCACATCTCCGCCGTCCCGGAGGCGCTGAAGCGCCTGCTCTCCTTTCGCGGAGTTTATGTCACGGTCAATCCGGTCAATCCCGATCTGCTTGCCCGCGCGGTGAACCGTCTGCGTCCGGCGGGGCGGAATCCGACGACCGCCGACACAGATATTGTCCGGCGGCGCTGGCTTCTGATTGACTGTGATCCCAGACGCGCCTCCGGCGTGTCCAGCTCGAATGCGGAACATGAATCCGCGCTGGCCAAGGCACGCGAGATCCGCGACGGGCTTTCCTCCCTTGGCTGGCCCAAGCCAGTGTTGACCGATTCTGGCAATGGGGCACAGCTGATGTACCGGATCGACCTCCCGGCGGACGACGGCGAGCTGGTGCGCCGGGTGATCGGCGAAATCGCAAAGGCCTCGTCCGAACAGGTCGCGATCGACACGTCGGTTCACAATCCGGCGCGGATCTGGCGGCTTCCCGGGACGATGAACTGCAAGGGCGACTCCATCCCGGAACGTCCGCACCGTATGGCCCGGATTCTGGAAGAACCGCAAGATATTGTGCCTGTATCCAAGGAGCAAATGCAGGATATTGTGTCGCATCAGAGTGAAGACACTCAAACAGACGTTCCGGATGACGAGTGGAAACACACAATGCCGGCGTTTGATCTGGACTCCTGGATCGCGCAGTACTGCCCCGAACTTGGTTCTCCGCAGCCGTGGAAGGGCGGACGCAAGTGGATCTTCCCCGTCTGCCCGTTCAACGAGGCGCATACCAACAAGTCCGCCGTTCTGATTCAGGAACCGTCCGGGGCGGTGGCATTCAAATGCCATCACAACGGCTGTTCCGGCAATGACTGGCGCGCCTTGCGTGAACTTCGCGAACCCGGATGCTACGACCGCCGGGAGGAAGCGAACTCCGATGTGGATCTGAGCGGAATCTTGAAGCCGAACAGGATCGAAAAGCAGGAAAAGGAGGCTCCTCTCTTTCCCAATCCCGGACCTGTGCCGGACAAGCTGTTGTCGATCCCCGGATTCATTGATGATGTCGTCAAGCTCTCGATGCAGTCGGCTCCGTATCCGAACCGTGTTCTTTCGTTCACCGGCGCACTGGCGCTCCTGGCGTTTCTCGTCGGGCGAAAGGTGCAGGACAAGCGCGACAATCGGAGCAACATCTATCTCATCGCGCTGGCAGACAGCGGAACCGGCAAAGATCATCCGCGCAAGGTGAATTTCAATATCGCCTTCCGCGCGGGAGTCGCCGGGGCGATCGGCGATGCCTTTGCTTCCGGAGAAGGACTGGAGGATGCCCTGTTCATGCACCCGTCCATGTTGTTTCAGGCGGATGAGTTCGACTGTATTTTCAATACTTTGAAATACAGTAAAGACAACCGGGCGGAATCCATCAACGAAAAACTGTTGAAGTTCTATGGCGCGTCCAACACCATCTATCCGCTGCGCAAAAAAGCATCAGCGAAGAAAAAAGACGGCACTGTTCATGAGATCGCGCATATTGTGAATCCGAATCTGGTTCTGCTGGGAACCGCGATTCCGCAGTATTTCTATGAATCGCTTTCCCGGCGTGTGCTTGAAAACGGGCTGGTCGCCCGGTGCATCATCGTGGAAGCGGGCAAACGTGGCGAAGCCGGGAATCCCCAGCCGATCACGCCTTCGGACTCGCTGATCCGCGCGGCAACCTACCTCGCGAATCTCGATGTGAACGGCAATCTGACAAACGAGTATCCAAAGCCGCTGATCATTACGGAAACGCCCGAGGCAACTGCCGCGCTCCGGGAAGTACAGCTCGAATGCGACCGGCGTTACAACTTCTATGAAGCACAGAACGAAGGAGCCGCCAAGGCATTGTGGGCGCGCGCTCATGAAAAGGTGTGCAAGCTCGCCATGCTGCACGGCATCAGCGGCAATGTCTATAACCCGCTGATCACGGAGAAATCCGTGCGATGGGCGTGGAAGTTCATTGATCATCTGACGCAGCGGATGCTGTATATGGCTGACCGCTATGTCTATGAAAACATCTTCGATGAGAAATGTCAGAGAGCAATCCGCAAACTGCAGGAGCATGGCGGCCGGTTGTCGCACAGCAAACTTCTGCGGCTTTTGCACGAGTCTGCGGACTCCATGAAGAAAATCGCAGAAACCCTGCAGGAAAAGGGCACTGTTCAGGTAGAATATGACTCTTCAGTCAGACCTGCGGCAAAAATATACCGGCTCGTGGAATGATTCACAAAAAACAATGTGAACGGTCCAGGGCTTCCCGGAAAAAAAGATGCAAAATGCCGGGAAAAGTGAAGGAAAAAAGTGTGAATAGCAGAATGAAAAGAGAAGAACAGAAAAAAATAATAATATATATATTTACCCTCAAAATATATTATTTTTCTTCTGTTTTTTTTAGCTTTTCACCACTTCACAGCTGTTCCCGGACTTCTTTCTTTTTTTCATTTGCATATAAAGAGCCGTGAAAGCCGTGAACAACATTTTTGAAAGGATTTTTATGAAAACAGAAGATCGGCACATTAAGACATGTTCCGAATGCAAATTTTTTGATTCCAGAGGCAAAGGCTCCGGCAGTATTTGCCGCCGCCACGCACCGTCAACTGTCAGGTATGCACATTCCCCGTACATAGAGTGGCCGGTCGTCAAGGAAGATGACTGGTGCGGTGAGTTCAAACACAAAAAGTAAAGGAAAACAGCCATGTCCGTTTATGCTAACGCGGCAGATGTGCTGCCGTCCGAACTGCTCAAGGCGGTTCAAAAGCATTGGCGCGGTCTGCTTTATATCCCTCCGGTGAACTACAAGTCAAAGGCAGACAAGAACTTCGTGCAGAACATGGTTGCCTCCGGCACTCCCATCGGCGAGGTCGCAGATATGATCGGACTCACCCCACGGCGGATTTATCAGATCCAGAAGAAAAACCGGGAATAGCCGATGCACTCATGAGCCTCCGTCACTTTTTCGTCACTTTTGTCGAAATGACGGAAGAATCCGTCACTTATTTTAAGGGTATTTCCAGCCTCATAGAAGCACAGAGACTTCGAGGGGTCGAAAATGAGGCGGCGAGGCTTATGCGCATTCCAGAGTCAACGGTTCCCCCCTTGAAAGGGATTTTTCGAGGGCGCGCGGAAGGAGTCGGCGTTATAAGCAGACTTGCTTGCAGGTGATAAAATTTTTATGCTCGTTGATTATCAACGACTTGCGATCCACTCCGACAGTGCGCCTACACGCCCCCGGACAGCCCTCTTACGCGCGCGACAGGAGGTTCTCCGGGGGCTGTATAGCGGGTCGGAATCGAACGCGACAGCGGGGCTGTCTGCCCCATTTCCGGCGAGGACTTATTCCCAGCCTTGCGCCGCTTTCCACTGAGTGGGCGTATCGGTGCGCGGCAGAAGAACTGGGAGCAGAAAGCTCTTGATTCGCAATGCCGCATCATAAAAATTCCCCGGATTTTCGCGGAGTTGGTTTTTGCGGATGAATGCGTTCCATTGGGTTTGCTTCATTGGAGACATCATAAACTCATCCGAGAAACATTCAGGAATGGAACCAGGCAACGGGATATTACGTCGCTTAAAGGTGTTGCAGAGTGCCAGCCTCAAAGTTTTGTAGTCAAAATTGAAAAGCTCAGAAAGGAGCCATATGTCATAAAAATCTTTCATTCTGCTGTTCGCGAAGCCTTTGGTAATCATTGCTTCGGCTTTTTCTGCAATAGAAGTTTCTTTTGGATAAATCCTCAATTTGGGAGAAAGTCCTCCCAACAATACGGGAAAATATGCTGTTTCTGCTGCCGGGGTAATTGCATCACCAATGCCGATATCAAACTGAAGGGGAATTCGGGCATTTCCAAGAAAGGCATTCAAGACAATTCGCGTTCCGCCATATTCTGTGTCTTCCCGAATGGTAGATATCGTTATGGAGTTTGCATCATAGCTCATGCCATCTTCCAAATGACCCGGTAATGAGCAGAGTTGCCGGAAAATGATTTTTAAATGTTCTTCATCTGCTTGGCCGAAACACAAAAGATCGGAATCAATTGTGGGGCGAAAGCTCCAGCCGTTTTGCCAAATAATAAAAAGATTTCCACCTTTCAGAACGAACTGAGCTGCATATGCAGAAACGCTCAACCGATAAAGAAATCTTTCTGTGGCATAGCGAATCAGAAGATGGTTGAAAAAATATCCTTTTTGTTTCGCCAGATTTTTAAGTCTGGTAAAAATAGAATGCGCATAGTTGGTTGGATTCGGCTTACTCATGACAGAATCAATTCCTCATAAGGGCGGATAACGTTTTTTACTCGGCAGATTTCTGCGGCATTGTGAAGTTCAGAAGGCGTGAACATCTTTTTTCGATATCCCTCTTTCAGAGCTTCCAGAGCAACGTCCAATCCGATTTTATTGCGGAATTTGAAACAGTCGGCTACTGTTTTGGCAGCGGAAAAAACTTTGAATTTGAGTCCATTGAGTTCTCGTTCCTCAATCCCATAAGAATAAACTGCATCAGTCAGTCGTATGCAGTGAATGGGAAATTGCACGGAAGGGATTCGTGCCCCCTGCCGAATTGCGATCCAGAGGGTATTTGCCAACTGAGTAGTGAACTCATGAATTTGAAGTGCGGAAATCAGGCAAACCACAAAGTCCGTCTTTTTACGAACCAGCAGTTCTATTTCTGGATATTGGGTTATTTCCGTTTCAGGAGGAGTGTAAATCCCGCGACAAGCGCGTTCTAATTTACCTTTGCGACAATAATGAGCGAGCATTTGCGCTGAAATACCTGCCGTGTGCGCTTCTTCCGCTGTAAATGGCTTTTGCTGTTGCAGCAGTTTTTCGATTTTTTCCTGAGCTGGAGTCATAATCAATCCATTTTTTATTTTCTGTCATTAAATATAAATCTTTAATGACACTTTTTCAAATAAAAAAATCAACAAAAGGAGAAAAAGATGCAAATCATCAACATGAAACTCTCGGAGATCCATCCGTATGAGAAGAACCCGCGCTTCAACGACGGCGCGGTGGAGGCGGTTGCCAACTCGATCAAGGAGTTCGGCTTCCAGCAGCCAATTGTCGTGGACAAAGATTTCGTCGTGATTGTCGGCCACACAAGGCTGAAAGCGGCGGAACAGCTCGGCCTCACGGAAGTTCCGGTGGTGATCGCGGAAAACCTCACGCCGGAACAGGTGCAGGCGTATCGAATCGCGGACAACAAGACCGGCGAGATCGCGGAGTGGAACTACGACCTGCTGCCGATCGAACTGCGCGATTTGCAGGAAAAGGATTTTGACCTGTCGCTCCTCGGATTCGACACCGATGAGCTTGACCGTCTGCTGAACGGAAGTTCCGAAGAAAATGTGGTTGCCGAGGGAGAGACGGATGCTGACGCCGTCCCGGATGTCCCGGAAGAGCCGGTCAGTCAGCCGGGGGTGATCTATCAGCTCGGCAAGCACCGGCTCATGTGCGGCGATTCCACCAGGGCGGCAGATGTCGCCCGTCTCATGAGCGGCGGGGAAGCGGATCTCGTTTTCACCGATCCGCCGTATGGCGTCAGTTATCGCGGAGTGAACAATCCGGGCGGCCGACTGTGGGAGGTCATTGAAAACGACGATCTGCGCGGGGAAAAACTTTCGGAGTTCCTGCTTGCCGCATTCAAAAATCTGAAAGCGAGCCTCCGGGAAAAGCGGGCGTTCTACATCTGGTATGCCAGCAGCAATCATTTGCAGTTTGAACACGCCATCATTGATGCCGGACTGAAATCCAAACAGGTATTGTTCTGGAACAAGGGAATGATCCTTGGTCACAGCGATTACCATTGGGCGGCGGAACCGTGCTTTTACGGCTGTCATGAGGGCGAGAACTGCGAGTGGTTCGGCGACCGCTGTCAGACGACGGTCTGGGACATCAAGCGGGACAACACGCGGGAATATGTGCATCCGACGCAGAAACCGACTGCGCTGGCGATCAAGGCGATTTTCAACTCTTCGAAGGCGGGCGAGACTGTGCTGGATCTGTTTGGCGGCTCGGGCAGCACGCTGATCGCCTGCGAGCAGACAAACCGCGTCAACTGCACGATGGAGTTCGATCCGAAATATGTGGACGTGATCCGCCGCCGCTGGGCGGAGTTCGTCCATGGCGAGGGCTGTGACTGGCAGGCGCTTACTCCGGCGGTCGAAGAATAAAGCCCACAACGAAAGGAATGTTACAAGGATGGGGGGGCGCGGATTGCACCCCAAGGTTGAAGAACGACGATGTCAGTGGTGGGGCTATTTGGGGAACCTCCGAAGCCATAACCCGGAGCACTTTTTGGAAAAAGGAGGGGAATCAGCAAGGGTACTCATGCTGTGAGTACCCTCTTCAGTTTGCTGTCAGCTGTTGAACTCGAATGCGCCCCGGCGGGCGGCACTCTTGCGGACGCGCGGGGTCTCCTTTTCCTTGATCTCGCGGAAAAATGCGGAGTAAAGGCTCTGCTCCGGAGTCTTTGCTCCATTCGGGCTCCAGAGACCTTCTTCGATGACTTGCGCGAGGATCTCTTTCGTGTTGAGCGGCGTCCGGCTGTGCTTGAGAACCTGCAGAGCCGCATTCAGGAGTGAGAGTTTTTTCTCCGGCGATCCGCCGGATTCCGGCGCGGGATTGGGCGTGTCCACTTCCTCTTCCGCTTCCGGCGCAGCGGATTCCGCCTCCTGTTCCGTTGCGGGAGCCGCTTCTGACGGGATCTCCGCATCGACTGCTTCCGTCTCCGGTTCCGTTGCCGGGACCGCCTCCGGCGCTCCCGGTTCGGCGATGACCCGTTCGATTCTGGTGACGATGAACTCGCGGTCGCTGCCGACCTTTTTGACTTTCCAGCCGTTCGCGGTGATCTCGGTTACGACGACCTCGATCTCATTGCGTCCGACTTTCACCATGACGATGGTTCCGACTGTGATGTTGCTCGTGTCGCACATGCTTACCTCCTTGTGGTTGTTTGAGTTGCGACTTCTTTGCTTCGCTGGTGCATATACAACCATGACTTGCGCCACTTATCCAGTCGCAATCTGAAAATAAAGGCAAATAGATGGATAATTCTTTGAAAATCACTGCATTGCAGCCTGAAGTGCTGGTGAGATTGCTGAAACAGGCCGGATCCCGGACCGCTTCTCCGGAGATGATTGCCGAGGATCTTGCTTCCGGTGCGCCGCAGAATCCGGACGGCACGATCAACCTGATTGAATATGCCGCCTGGCTGGCGAAGGAGGAAAATGATGAGTTGTAAAAATACCTTGCTCGCAGATATGAGTACGGCGAAGCCGCACGGAATATCGGAGAGCCGGGGTCCCCGCAAAGTACCCGAAGCCGCGAAGCGGACCCGAGGCCCGTGGCCGAAGGGTGGCAACTTTGGGGGGATTCTATGATCAATCCGAGTAACATGCGCGTGGTGGACGTCGCGCGGCTTCTGAACTCCACGTCGTTCGGATTTGTTCTGGCGCAGGCGCGGCTTTACCGCGAGTTCAACCGCGTCGGTTTCCGGATCGGCTCCTCGGAGAATCCGCGCAACATCAACCTTCTGAAATACATTGCCTGGATGTTCGACCGGAAACACACTCCGGAGGAGACGTCCGGCGCGCGCAGCTATGAGGATCGGCGCAACGCCGAGCGCGACCGTCAAGCGGAACAGTCGCTTGCCGGACGCGACATCGGCCAGCTCCCGGAGGTCGTGAATCCCGACAGGAAAGCCGCCTGCGAACGCAATTTCCAGCTTTTCTGCGAGAGCTATTTCCCGGAGACCTATTCTCTTGCATGGTCGCCGGATCATCTGAAGGTGATTGAGAAGATTGAAACGGCGGTTCTGCGAGGCGGACTCTTTGCTCTGGCGCTCCCGCGCGGTTCCGGGAAGACGACAATCACGGAAAGCGCGGCGCTCTGGTCGATGCTCTACGGTCACCGCGAGTTTGTGGTACTGATCGGCGCGACTGAATCAGCGGCTCTGGAGCTTCTGGATTCGTTGAAGACCGAGCTGGAAGTCAACGAGCGTCTCGCCGAAGACTTCCCGGAGGTGTGCTATCCGGTGGCACAGCTGGAGGGGATCGCGAACCGGTGCGCCGGACAGCTCTACAAGGGCGAGCGCACCCGCATCACCTGGACAAGCAACGAGATCGTTCTGCCGACCGTCGAAGGAAGCAGGGCTTCCGGCATCATCGTCCGAGTTGCCGGCATCACCGGACGTATCCGTGGTATGAAGTTCAAGCGGAGCGACGGTCGGAACGTGCGTCCATCACTTGTTGTAATCGACGATCCGCAGACCTCGGAATCCGCCGGATCGCTGGAACAGACACGCAAGCGGGTTCGTGTGCTTGCCGGAGACATCCTGGGACTTGCCGGTCCGGGGCAGAAAATCTCCGGGATCATGCCCTGCACGATCATCCGCCCGGGCGACATGGCCGACATCATCCTCAACCGAAACACCCATCCGGACTGGAACGGCGAAAAGACCCGAATGGTCTACCGCTTCCCCACGAATATGAAACTGTGGGAGGAATACGCCGAGATCCGGGCGGAAGCTCTGCGCACGGAGGGCAATTTCCAGAAGGCGACGGAGTTTTATCTGGCGAACCGGGAGGCGATGGATGCCGGTGCGGAAGTGAGCTGGGAAGCCCGCTTCAACCACGATGAAGTATCGGCGCTTCAACACGCGATGAATCTGAAGTTTCAAGATGAAGCAGCCTTTATGAGCGAGTATCAGAACGACCCGCTCCCGGATGACACGGCGGACGACTCGCTTCTTTCCGTGGACGAGATCTGTGCAAAGATCAACGGACTTGCCCGACGGCGCGTCCCGCTGAAATGCGATCGTCTTACGATGTTTGTCGACGTCCAGAAAGCGCTGCTTTTCTATGTGGTAATCGCATGGGCGGAGGACTTCACCGGCGCGGTCATCGACTACGGCTCATGGCCGGATCAGCACCGGCACGAGTATTCGCTTGCCGATGCGAATCCGAGCATTCAGACGCTCTTCCCGAAAGCGGGCTTCGAGGGAGCCCTGTACGCCGCGTTGTCCGCGCTGACCGATGAATGTCTCGGGCGCGAGTGGGAGCGCGAGGACGGGGCTGTCCTGAAAATCGAGCGCGCTCTCGTGGATGCGAACTGGGGACAGTCAACCGATGTCGTCTATCAGTTCTGCCGTCAGAGTTCCCACGCAGGAGTGATCCTGCCGTCGCATGGCAGATACGTCGGAGCATCCTCGAAACCCATGACCGAATACCGCAAACAGCAGGGCGACCGGCTCGGATTCAACTGGATGATTCCGAATGTCGCCGGGAAACGGGCGATCCGGCATGTCATCTACGACACGAACTACTGGAAGAGTTTCATTCACGCGCGGCTCGCAGTTCCCGTCGGCGACAAGGGGTCGCTCACCCTCTACGGACGGATCCCCGGGGCTCATCAGCTCTTCGCGGAGCATCTGACCGCCGAATACCGCGTCAAAACACAGGGGCGCGGCCGCACGGTCGACGAGTGGAAACTCAAGCCTCAGTCGCACGACAACCACTTTCTGGACTGCGTCGCGGGCTGTGCGGTCTGCGGCTCCATGCTCGGCGCGTCTCTGCCCGAGACGCTTCCCGCGAAGCTCGACCGCAAGCCGATGATCCGCCTTTCCGACAAACGCCCTGGCGGGATTCCCCCGAATGGCAGACTCAAACTTTCTGAACTCAGGAGACAGAAGAATGGATAAAAAGGCATTGGAAAAAATCGCAGAAATACTGGCGTCCGCAATTATGCGGAAAATCTTGGGAAATTGAACTCAGAACGATTTGCTATCCGCCTCGATGGGAGCTTTATATACGGACAGCGGAATCTGAAAAAAAGCAAGGAGAATTCTGTATGAAAACGGCTTGCAAGTCGACTAATATTCGTGTGGAGCTTGCACGGCTTCAAGTCATGGAGCTTCACGAGTTACGGGAAAAATGGCGCGAGCTTTACGGGAAAGATGCGCCGGATTGCGGAAAAGTATTCCTCCGGAAGCAGCTGGCCTTTCGTATTCAGGAACTTCGTTATGGAGGAATCAGTGAAACGGCGCAATCCGTTTTAGAGAAAATCGGGGAAATGCCAAAGGTTCGGCCGAATCCAGGCGGCGTGATTCCCGGAACTCGGTTTGAGCGGGAATGGAAAGGGACGATTCATGTAGTGATCGCCACCGATACCGGATTTGAATACAACGGTCAGAATTACCGTTCCCTCTCCGGAGCGGCATTTGCCATTACCGGAACGCAATGGAACGGCAAGAAATTTTTCGGAGTAAAATAATGGAAGAAATCATCAGATGCGCATGTTATACCAGAAAATCCGTGGAAGATGCCACCCTTGACCGAGACTTCAATTCCCTGACCTCGCAGCGGGAAGCATGCGAGAGTTACATTGCCAGTCAGAAATGCCGTGGGTGGGTTTGTCTTCCGGAACGTTACGACGACGGAGGATTCTCCGGCGGCAATATGAACCGGCCGGCCATGACCAGGCTGAAGGCTGATATCGAGGCAGGAAAGATCGATATGGTCGTCTGTTATAAGATTGACCGTCTTTCCCGCTCCATCATAGATTTCGCAGAACTCCAAAAGTTCTTTGAAGAGCACAACGTTCATTTCGTTTCCGTGACACAGGACATCAACACTTCCAACAGTTCCGGACGGATGCTCTTGAACATTCTCATCACATTTGCCGCATTCGAACGGGATCTGATCATCGACCGAGTGAAAACCGCAATCGATGGCGGGAAAAAAAGAGGGAAATTCTGCGGTGGAGTTCCCATGATGGGATATCGTTCCGATCCGCTGACAAAAAAACTGCAGATCGATGAAGAGGAAGCCAAAACGGTCCGGCTCATTTTTGAAAAATATCTGGCGCTTGAATCGCTGAAGCAGACCGTTCATGAAGTCAACCGCCTCGGATTGACTTCCCGGGCATGGACTTCCGCCAGCACGGGAAAACTTCACGAGGCAAAAAAGTGGACGACTGCATCCATACACCGGGTGTTGTCGAATCCGATTTACGCCGGATACGTCAGGCATTATGATTCCATCTACGAAGGCGAGCATAAAGCAATCATTCCTCGTTCGGAATGGGAAAAGGTTCAGGCGCTGATGAACTCGCATGGACGAAACCGGCGAGGCGGTTATCGAAAACAGTATCATGCCTTCGATGGGCTTGTCCGCTGCGGACACTGTCGCTGTGCCCTGACTCCAACCTATGCCAAAAGGCATGGGAAAAAATATTACTACTACATCTGCCAGAAGACCATCAAGGATCCGGATCATACCTGCCCGCTTTCGCGCATTCCCGAGGGCAATCTGGAACAGGCTGTTCTTGGCCAGCTTGCCGCACTTTTCCGCGCGCCGGCAATCTTGCGGGCGACTCTGGCGGCTGTTCGATCCAAGGAGGAACTGCTCCGCAGGGATTTCGAGAGAGACTGCGAAATTCTCCAGAATCAGCTGAAGGAACTTAAAAAGGCCTCTCTGGAAAAAGAAACCGATTATGAAGAGATCAAAAAAGTCGCTTCGGAACTCGCGGAGGTCAAACGGAAAAAGAGTCTGCTTCGGGATGTGGTCTCCGAAGAAACGGTTATTGCAGCGTTAAGCGATGTTTCCGGACTTTGGGACTTCATGTTTCCCGCCACAAGGACGGAGTTGCTGCGACTGATCATCAGCAACATCGAGGTGTTCTCCGACAAAATTTCCCTCACGTTAAAAGTCGAAGGATTGAAAAATCTTGCCGAAGAGATGGCCGTAAGCGGTTATTTTCATTCCGAACATACAGCATCGGAAAAACTGCCGGAAACACAGCAGACAGTGTTGTCCGATGGTTCCATACGTCTGACGATGAAACTGGAAACCAAAAAAATCAATGGGCATCGCCATGTGGTCATCCCCGCCCCCGGGGCAGAACGGCTGAAGCAGACCTCGCTTCTGCGGGCTATTCGCAATGCCCAGAAATGGCTGGCAATGCTGATGAACGGAGAGGCAAAGAATTTGACGGATCTGGCATCACAGCTTGGACTCAAGCCTTCCTATGTCTCAAGAATTCTTTCTTTGAACAATCTTGCTCCTGATATCGTGGAA
Source organism: Victivallis lenta (assembly GCF_009695545.1). NCBI lineage: Bacteria > Pseudomonadati > Lentisphaerota > Lentisphaeria > Victivallales > Victivallaceae > Victivallis > Victivallis lenta. Next base: position 52,647 of record NZ_VUNS01000035.1, read on the forward strand.
GCGATTGTCGAGGGGAATGAGCCGGATGGACTTTCCATCGAAAAAATCTCTCGGAACATTCCCGAAGACTGGGCTGAGCAACGGAAACTCTTCGGCTTCCCAGCACTGTGATTTCAATTTCAAGCGGTTTTGTGTAATGCGAAACCGCTTTTTTATATTCCGAGAATAGTGCACACACCAGCAGGAAAACGAAAGCGAAAGAAACAAGTCAATGCCGGGTTCGGAGGTATTTCAAGCTGAAATGGCATTTCGGTAAACAGCAATTCCCGTATAGGAAAATATGCGCAATTTTTTGGATGTTATCAAATCAAATTGTTGGAAAGCCCATTTCACACTTGAGAATTTACGCAGAGCCGTTGGCTAATACATTGATTTCTTTAATAATCTGCGCCTGTCTCAAAAAGTTGAACGGAATTCCTCAAGAAAAAAAAGAGTATTTGGGATTTTGAAATAAAAAGTGTCTAAAATACACTCACTGCACTTCTCTTTTACAGCACGATATCAACATCTAATATTTTACTTATTGAATTCGCAATCATTGTAATGTCTTTATAATTCCCCGATAATATAAATTTGTTGTCTCCAAATTTATCAACCAACAAGATGGAATATGACGGTAATGTCGTAACTGGATAGGCAGGAATTTCTCTTTTTTTTATCGTTATATAACTAACTGAACTAAATTTAATTAAGGCTCTGTCACAACAAATGGTTGATTTTTGACGAGAAATAGCGTATAATAATAGTAAGAAACAGTACCACCGAAGGAGGTAATTGGATATGCCTACTATCAAAGACGCATTAGATATTATCGGTGTGCTAAGTTGCAGGAAAATGGTTTGAAGAGTTTGTAAAAACGGGTAACACTTTTCTCTGAACAAGGAGGAAGGTGTGAAATGAAAGCTGCACCGGAAACAGGGCCGAATCGGAGTGGAACCCGTT
>NZ_VUNS01000036.1 GCF_009695545.1 Victivallis lenta
GAAAATAAATCTGACTATCAGGAAATCGTTCGGATTTCGGACGCTCAAAATTGCAAAAGTGTGCTTATATCACCAGCTTGGCGAACTCCCGGAACCGGATTTCGCCCACAAATTCTGGTGAAGAGGCTTGTTTTTTATCTCAACAGCGAGTATTTCTGTCCTGTCAATACAAACAGCAGGATATTTCCGGAGCGCTCCGGAAATTCCCTGCTTTCATCCGTGTGTTCCATTGACTCATCATGATGCTCATAGCCGCAGCCTCCCGGCCGGAAGCGAAACGCCTCCTTCCCGGAAAAACCGGACCGGCAGATGCCGGACACACCCTCTTCCACGGCGGGCGGCGCGGCCCTTCAAGGCGGAAGCAACTATGCCCCCCGTCAATTCCCGGAGGCAGGGTCCGACAAACCGGTACAGCAGCCGCCGAAACGTCACCGACACGGAAACCACAGCCGCACCGCGGGAACAACCGCCGTTCACCGCAATCGCGGCGACTCCTCCGGCATGGACGATCCCGGCCTGCGACACCCGGAACGCGCCGGTACCGGAAGCGGACAAAACCGGCCCGGACGATTCAACCGAATATACCGGCCCGCAGGAGAGAGTCTGCCGTTGTGTCGACAACACCATTGACATCCGATCCCGGGATTATTTTTCCTCTGCAGCGGCCGTACCGTTCTTCTGCAGAACACCGGCTTCAACCAGCTTGTCGATCAGCTGCTGCATCGAATGGAAAGCGCTGAGAAATCCCTGCGGCGGCATAATGATGCGAAGATTCGAAGCCGGGATCGGCGCCTTGCCTTCCTGCTCCGGCTGAAGCGTCACGAAATCAAAACGAATCATGCCGCCGGCAAAATGAATCTGCCCGATACCGTCTGCGAAAACCTCTTGTTTCCTGTCCATTCAGAACGCCTCTCTGTTAGTTGAATTCCCGGTCAAAAACAAAAAAACCGCCCTCCCCGGAAAACAGGGGGAAAGCGGTCTTTGACAAAATAGAATGAATTGCAGAAATAATCTGCAAAAAAGATAGAACGCCCTACATCACAAAGACATATGGCATAAGACTTGCTTGCTTGCTTGCTTGCTTGCTTGCTTGCTTGCTTGCTTGCTTGCTTGCTTGCTTGCTTGCTTGCTTGCTTGCTTGCTTGCTTGCTTGCTTGCTTGCTTGCTTGCTTGCTTGCTTGCTTGCTTGCGCCTCACTTCGTTCGGCGCAAGTTCGCTGAATCCTCAGCGAACCTTCGGGAGCCGGAGATATGGAATCGACAGGGTGAGCGGAACCAGCCGCCCCGGAGACATCTCCGTGCGGCTGAACCGGAAGAAAACGGCACTCTGTGTTTGACCTCATGATCATACTCAAAAAAAGATTCTTATATAAATAATAGTACATTTTTCACGCAGATGCAAGTCAAATATTGAAATAATCCATATTTTTTGTATTATCAGGTGCCAATTGAAAAAGATTCCGCCGATTTTATACTGAAATAACGATACACCCAACCGTTTTCTTCCGATTCGGCTGACATTTAAACGACTAACTCCGGCCACGGCACAAGTCTGTTCGAACCGAAGAAATCATGCATGCAGGAATTGCGAAATCATCGCCCGTTCCTGCCCCCGTTGTTTCTTCAGGTCTCTGCAACCATTTTCGTTTCAGCGGATTTCATCGCTTTTCATTGCATTTCCATGCAATCTCCGGAACGGCCGCGATACCGCCGGGAGAAAACCGCTTATTTGGCGTAACGGTTGTAGTGCCGCCGGAAATCTCGGGGAGAAACGGCGCATTTCTCCTTGAACAGACGCGAGAAATAATACTGATCCTGCCAGCCGCACATGGCGGAAATCTCCTTGACGGTGAAAGCGGTGCTGGTCAGAAGACGCTTCGCGGCAAGTATCCTCGCGTCGATGAGCTCCGCGTAGGGAGACCTGCCGAAAAACTTCCGGTAGAGGACCGAAAACCGCTCCGGGCTCAGATTCACTTCGGCGGCGAGGGAACCGATGCGGAACTCGCGGCGGTACTCCTTCCGCAGGGAATCGCAGATTTTCCGGAACGCCGGGTAATAGTCGCGCTCGCTCGGCGTCATCACGGTCCGGCAGCGCATCTCTTCCGTATAGGCGCGCCGGACGGTCAGCAGCAGCTGGTGCAGCAGCAGCCGGACCGCGGTATCCGAATACCCGTCGGGATTTTCGAGCTCCGCCCGGATCGCCGCGATGCCGGATTCGAGCAGATCCGGCCGCCCGGTCGGCAACAGCGTGTCGTAGGGCAGCTTCAGCTCCGCAACGATCGGCGAAACGACCTCGAAAGCGGCCTTCAGCCAGTCGTTGCGGAACCCCTCGCGGGAACCCGGCACACTGAAATGATACTCCCTGAAGTCGAGACTGTGCAGGATGCAGCATCCCGGCGCGCCGGTTTCGATGCCGTTCCGGGTCAGAATCCGGACGGGAGTGCGGAAACACATGACAAGGCAGGTTTCGTCGATCGCTCCCGGCGAATCGAACCGGAATCCCGGCGCATGACCGGTGTCGATGCCGAGCAGGTGCGGTTGAATCAATTGACGCATACAACGGTTTTCTCCATCATTATAAATCCTTTCTCCATTCCGTTTTCACTAAAATAACGCATAATATCAGCAGACGCAAACAAACGGAAAGTGTATCCAATGAAAAAAATCGGAATCTGTTTCATCGGCTGCGGGAATCATGCCAACCGCTTTGTCTATCCCGCCCTCTCCGGCCTGCCGGACGCGGCGCTGCTGGCGGTCTGTTCACTCGACCCGGAGGAGGCGGAAACGAACCGCCGCAGACACGGCGCGGCACACGCCTACACCGACTACCGGGAAATGATCCGGCGCGAACGGCCGGAGGCGGTGATCGTCGTGGGGCCGCCGCAGCTGCACTTCGAGGCCGGCGCGTTCTGCATCGAATGCGGAATCCCGTTCTATACGGAAAAGCCGTCCGGCGCCGACGTCCGGCAGGCGCGGGAGCTGGCCGGACGGGCGGAAGCGGCCGGAGTCTACGGCCAGGTCGGCTTCATGATGCGTCACAGCGCGGTAATCCGCGAAGCCGGGCGGCTCATGGCGGAGCACCGGACCGGCGCGCCGGAGTACGGCATCGTGCGTTATTTCACCAGCGGCCCCTACCGCTCCGACGAAATCTACGGAATGCCGGGAACGGACGACCTCTCGTTCCTGCGCAGGTACCTGGCCGTTCAGGCGGTCCACCCGGTCAACCTCGCGGCGTCGTTCCTCGGGGATATCGCGGAAGTCACCTCCGAAGTCCGGTTTTCCGGCGAAAACATCCTGACGGAGATCCGGCTGAAGGACGCCGCCGGAAAACGGATGAACGCCCTTCTGCACACCTTCGTCGCGCCGGAATACGGCAACCTGAAATTCGGAACCGAGCTGTTCTTCGCCGACCGCAGCATGATCTTCACCAACGCCTTCGCCTCGCTCGACTACTACCCGCCCGCGCCGTCGCCGCATGGAAATTCACATCACTGGGAATTCGCCGCGTTCGGCAACAGCAACATCAAAATGGGCTACGAAACCGAACTGCGCTATTTCCTCGACTGCGTGCGGGGAAACGAGCCGCGCGAAGGCCTCGCCACGCTCCGGGACAGCCTGAAAACCATGGAAATCCTGGAAACCGTCGCCAACGAACAGGAGAAACGGGAACATGATTCGCAAAATTCTGACATTCAACGGGCTGGATAACGTGTCATTCACCACCGAAGAATACGTTCCGCCGGAGGGCGGCTGCGTGCTCTTCACCGACTTCAGCACGGTCAGCCCCGGAACCGAGCTCTTTTCCATCCGGGAAGGCCGGCCGGTGCAGCCCGGCTACATCCGGACCGGACACACCGCGGACGGACAACACTGTTTCGTCTTCCCGTCGATGGCGGAGAGCTCGGCCGGACACTGCAATCTGCACGCCCCCGGTCCCGGCTCGCTGCTGCTGCCGCTGCCGGACGGGCTGCCGCCGGAACTCGCCGGTTTCCTGCGGTTCATCAACATCGGGCTGCACCCCTTCTGCCGCCGGAAACCTCTGCCGGAACGCGTCGCGGTGATCGGGCTCGGTCCGGTCGGCAACCTCGCCGCCCAGACCTCGAAGCTTCTCGGATGCGACACGACCGGCGTCGATCCGTCGCCCGGACGACGGAAACTCGCGGCCCGGTGCGGAATCGGCCGCGCCATCCCGCCGGAGGATTTCAATACGCGCGAGCGGCAGTTCGATCTGGTCATCGACACGGTCTGCTCTTCCTCCAGTCTGGAAGCCTCCGCGCGAAGCCTGAAGGACGGCGGCGGATGCAGCATGGTCGGCATCGTGAAGGACGGCCCGTTCGCGGCCTCGCAGCTCTGCCGCGAAATCTGGAACCGCGACCTGCATTTCGAATCGGGGTGGGAGATGAAAAATCCACTCTCCCGGACCGAGCAAAATCTGAAGCGCGGCCTGAACTGGGTCCTCGCGGGCGGCTACACGCTGCGCCCGCTGCTCTCCGGCATCGTGGAGCCGGAACCGGAGGCGATCCGCGCCGCCTACCGGAATCTGGCGGACCATCCCGGCGACTGCTTCTGTTACGCGATCGACTGGAGACGGCTTTCCGAACGTTCCTCTCGCCGCAGAGCAGGATATCAATAAGCATCATCCGGATGAATACGGAAGAATTTTCCGGCCGGCCTATTGCCATCGAGCCAGATTTATCATATAATAAATATTCGGAGAGATGCCACGGATGCACGGCCGGCTTCCGCCCCTCTCTCTCCCGACACGGATATCCATGAAACAACCGGAATTCATTCACTCAACCCAAACAGGAGAAAATCATGAACAAACGCCGCTTCACCCTCATCGAACTGCTTGTGGTTATCGCGATCATCGCCATTCTCGCCGGAATCCTTCTGCCGGCGCTGAACCGGGCCCGCGAACGCGGCAGGTCGATCTCCTGCCTGTCGAACCTGAAGCAGCTCGGACAGGGCTTTGAATTCTACGCCATGACCTACAACGACTATTATCCCCGCAGCTACGGCACGATCGGCGGCTACACCGGTACGAATCTCTTCTGGCAGCGTCAGATCTATCCGATGATCTTCTCTTCGCTGAGCGCCGCCGGCAGCGAACTTCAGGCGTTCGCCAAAACCAGGCTCCACTGCCCCTCCGCCCGGCCCGTCGAAGGCGAGTGGCAGGAGTGGACAGTCATCACCTCCTATGCGATGAACGCCTATCTCGGCGGCGTCAACTGGGACAACCACGCATTCCCGGATGACCGCTTCTGCAAGCGGAACAAAATACGAACCCTCTCGCAGGCGTACCTGCTGGCCGAAGACTCTTCCGGCAACACGGGGAACGCCTACTGCCTGTACTCCTACGACTTCAACCTGCCGCCGAAAGTCCAGACGCGCCACACCAACTCCGGCAATTTCCTCTTCGCCGGAGGAAACGCGCGCTCGGTCACAATGGGGGAATTCACCCACTGGGACCAGTGGAACGGGCTTGAGATCGGCCAGGGCGTTTACCATAACTGTTACTGACCCGGCGGTGATTGCCATGAAATCCGGACTCATCTGTATCCTGCTCGCACTCGGTGCCGTTATTTCCGGCGGCGCGGAGGAAAACAATCTCAAATTCTACGCCTCGTTCGACCGTTCCGCGGAGCCGGAGCTCGCCCTCGACGGCGCCGGGCTCCGGGAGGCCGGAAAGCTCTCCTTCGTCGAAGGAAAATACGGGAAAGCGCTTCACTTCAGCCGCAAGGATTCGCCCGGCGACCTGCAGTACAACCTCGGCGGAATTTTCAGCCGGAATGAATGGACGGTCGCCATGTGGGTCAGGCCCGATCAGTCCGGGAATGCGAACTACGGCAGCCGGGAACCGGGGCGTTACCTCTTCCGCACCAACCTCGGCTGGGAGTGCGGCAACCTCTACGCCGGCTTCGACAACTGGGGCAAATTCATCCTGAACCACTTCGACGCGAAAAACCGTTACCGCGGCGTTGCGTTCTCCAGCCTCGGTTTCGCTTCCGGCGAATGGGTTCACCTCGCTTTCGGCTGCCGGAACGGCAAGCACCGGGTCTTCATCAACGGCAATGAAGCCGCCTGCACGAAAAACGAGGATGTCACCGAGCCCGGCCCTCTCCAGACCGTTCTCCGGCTCGGCAGCATGGACTTCCGGGCCGGAGACCAGTTCGAAGGCGCAATCGACGAGTTGAAGCTCTTCGACAAGTGCCTGACCGCGGAAGAGGTCCGGGAAGCGATGGAATCCACACCCGGCAGGGCCCGGCGCAAAACGCTCGTCTACGATCCGTTCGAAGGCGAAACCGCGCCGGCGGGGGCGGGCTCCTTCACGGCCTCGGAACTGGTCTTCCCGGCCGGCGGCGGCGTCAAAATCATCCGCCACGGCTATGACCGGCGCGGCAGCCTCGTGCTGGAGCGGATTCCGGGGCTCGGAGGCCCGGCCGTATCGTTCTCCTGCCGGTTCACGCCGGAATGGAACGGCGCCGACGACCGCGAAACGCACGGAATTCTGTATGCCGACGCGCCCGGCCTGCGCTGCGAGCTGGCCAAACGCGGCGAAAAACTCGCATTCACACTCGCCTCCGGCGGGAACAGACACGAAATCACGCTTGACGCCGCCCCGCTGAAGAAGGGAATCCCCGCAACGATCGCCGCGGGATTCGATCTCGTTTCCGGGGAACTTTACCTGGCGCTCGACGGAACCGTCGAACGGAAACGGACAGCGCCCGCCCCCCCGTCCGCCGCCGGGGCCGCAACCGGAAAACTCGGAGTCGGCGACCTCCCGGATACCGACGTTTACGCCCGGACGCAGGCGGAAGGAACCATCGCGGAGCTCTTCGCGGTCGACGCATTCGTCCTGCCGGACGAGCTTGCCCGTCTCCACGCGGCCGAACGGGCGGCATGGGAACGCAAACGGGCCGGAGAAACCCTCGCCCAGCTCCCGGTCCGGCCGGCGGAACTCCCGCTGTGGTCCCTCAACGGCGCGGAAACCGTCTCGACGGCGACCCGCAGACGAATGACGCTGAATGCACTGTGGCGCTTCCAGCTGACCGCGCCGGACCGGCCGTTCGATGTCCGGAACTGGGAGTATCTCGCCGTTCCGGGCCGGTACAGCGGCCAGGGCAACGGACTGGCCGACTGTGAATTCTACCGCCGGAACGCGCAACTCGCCCGGCTGCCCCGCAATGCGGATTACCACGGCCGGTCGCCCTACGACTATGTGAGCGGTTATTTCGAGCGCGCCTTCCGCGCTGATCCCGCCTGGCGCGGCAGACAGGTCATCTTCCTGCTCGACGAGCTCAGCAGAAGCCAGAAGGGGACGCTCTACCTGAACGGCCGGAAGCTGGCCGACCTGCCGGAAGGCGCCTTTTTCGAAATTCCGCTGCCGGCCGAACGGCTGAAATTCGGAGAGGACAATTTCCTGACCATCCACGCCGTCGACGACGGAGGCTACTGGAACTGGCGCGGAATCAAAGGCGACACCGCGCTTCTCATCAAACCGCCGGTCACGGCGGAATATCCGGGAATCGTCACCTCCGTAACCCGGAAAACCATAACCTTCGAACTGACGCTGCGAAACCGCTCCGCCGCCCCGGCGACTCTCCGCGCCGAAGCGCGAATCGCGGGCGGGGACGCTCCGGACGCCTTTGTCTCTCCGGACGTCACCCTCGCCCCCGGCGAGGAGAAAACGATCTCATTCGGCGGCAGATGGGAGAATCCCAGGCTCTGGAGCCCGGACACCCCCCATCTCTACACTGCGCACTTTCAACTGAAAAGCAGCTCCGGCATCCTCATCGACGAACCGGAGCCGGTCCGCTCTTCGGCTTCCGCGAATTCGAACTGCGCGGACGCGACTACTACCTGAACGGCAGCAGGATTCACCTCTTCAATCACGACGGCTGGGCCAACGCAAGCTCGGACCCCGAAGAAGCGCGCCGCGTCGCCCGGACGCTGAAGCGTCTCGGCTACAACAGCGTACGCACGCTGTTTCCGGTCGAGGCCAAAGACAATTATCCGGACAACATCATGCGCATATGCGACGAAGAGGGGCTGCTTCAGTTCGTGAACCTCGACGGCGTCACCGGCCGGGAGTTCGCAATCTGGAACGATCCGGAGGTCCGCCGGAATCTCGAAACGAGAATGGCCGCATCAATCCGCCGCCGGCGCAACCATCCTTCCTGCGTCATGTACTTTCTTTCCAGCAACTTCCTCGGTTACGGCTGGGATTACCATCCGCTGAAGATGGCCGACGGCTATCTGCCCGCGTTCCAGAAAAGCCGGGCCGGCATCTGCTCCGAGGCCGTGAAGATCATGCGGAAATACGATCCGTCCCGCCCGTTCTTCTTCCAGGCGGGCGGCAATTTCGGGCCGGTCATCACCAGCAACGCCTACTTCTGCTGGTGGCCGCAGGCCGAGCGCAACGCATGGCCGGAGGTCTGGAGCGCCATCGGAACAAAACCGCTGCACATCATCGAAACCGGATTCCCCTACATCCGGTCGTTCTACGGCATGGACCTGCAGTATCCCGGGGAAAAACCGCTGTTCTACCATGAAAACCTCGCGCGTTACTACGGCCCCGCCGTCTACCGGGATTCCGACCGGGAAATGCTTGCCTCCACCGCCGCCTCGACGCAGGGCAAAGCGGCCGAGGTCTACTATGACGCCCCCTGGCACCAGAAGCTCCGGAGCGACCTGCTCCGGGAAACAATCCCCCTCTGGCGCAGCTTCGGAATTTCCGGCATCTGCCCGTTTTCCGAAATCCACTATGCGTTCCGGAAACATGCACCGCACCGGACCAGCCACACCGCCAAAGCATGGGAGGTGGAGGCTCCGGAATTCCGCCGCTTCGGCTGGACCCCCGACCTGCGGAAAATCCAGTATCAGAGCGATATCGACTCCAGCCGGCCGCTGCCCGCCGCTTCGGCGCTGGCGGACGCTCTCGCTCCCCGGCTCACCCTCCTCGACGGAGGGGCCGCCGCGCCGAGCGACAGACGCCGCAACTACTTCGGCGGCGAAACGCTCCGGAAAGGGCTCACGCTGATCAACGACACGCAGGCGGAAACCCGTTTCGAAACCGGCTGGCGGCTGCTTGACGCGGCGGGAAAAACCGTCGCCGGGAACCGGAAAGGAGAGCTCCTCGCCCCCGGGGAAACCGCCCGGCTGCCGGTTGAAGTCAAACTGCCGGCGGTCGCCTCGCGCAGCAGCTTCCGGCTGACCGCCGCCGGCGCGGCGCGTGCCCTCGAAATCACCGTATTCCCGCGCCCGGCGGCGCGGCGGGCGGACTCCGTCGCCCTGTACGACGAAAAGGGATTGACCGCCGCCGCGCTGCAGGCCGCCGGGATCACCTGCCGCAACGCGATCGGGCTCGACACGCTTGACGGCATCACCCTGCTCACCATCGGCCGCGAGAGCCTGACGCCGGAGTTCGCATCCTTCGCCCTCCGGATGCACCTGAAAGAAAGGATCGACGCCGGAAAACTCAACGTCCTGTTTTTCGAACAAACCCCCGAAGCGCTTGCCGGGCTCGGGCTGCGCGCCAGACCGGTCTACGCCCGCGAGGTGTTCCTCTCCCCTGCCCTGTCCCTGCCCGGCCTCTCGGACGGCGACTGCCGGGATTGGGCCGGAAACGGAACGCTCGCGCCGTCGGAGCAGCCGCCCGCGCCGGAAACCGAAGAAAGCGTCGCCAGCCCGCTCTGGCACTGGAGCAACCGCAATATGGTCGCAAGTTATCCGCTTCGCCGCCCCGTGGAAGGCGACTGCCGGATTCTCGCCGCCTGCGGCATGGATTTGCTCTATACGCCGCTGCTCGAAATGCGTTCGGGCGCGGGGCGGATCGTCTTCTGCCAGCTCGAGATCTCCGGCCGGAGCGAGCCGGACCCGGCGGCACTGCTTGTCGCCTCGGGCCTCGTCACGGCCTATGCCGCCCCGAACCCGGAAAGAGGGGAAACGGAATTCCTTGCGCCGGCCGCCGTCACCCCGGCGGAGACGGCCGGTTATCTCGAAAAAGTCCGGAACGGCGCCGTCCTGCTCGCACCGCCCGGCAGCGGCCCGCTTTTCGGCCTGCGCGAAAAGACGGAAAACGTCAACCGGTTCGCCTTCACTCCGGCCGGGAAAGCCCACTGGCCGGACCTGACGGAACGGGACGGCTTTCTGCGTGCGCCGCAGACGCTCACCGTGCTCTCCGGCAAAGGACTCATCCCGCTGACCCTCCCGGCCTTCGCAGCCGAACTCCGGTATGGCCGGGGCAGAATCATCTTTCTGGAAACCCCTGCCGATCCGCAGCGCGAAGAGAGAGAACGCGGCCGGAAAAACGGCCCGGATTCCTCTGCGGAATGGAGCGCCGAGATTCTGGCGGAACGCTTCGCCCAGCTCAGAAACCGGATCATCGCCGCCAACAACCCCGGACTGCCCTCGACGGCGGAACGGCTCGAACGCCCGCTCGCCGCCGGGCAGCAGCTTGATTTAAGCGGCCGCTGGGAGTTCAAAGCCGGAGACGGCGGAAAGCCGGAAACGGTCGTCGTCCCCGGCTTCTACAACCTCCAGCTGCCGCACCACGAAGGATTCGTCGGAATTGCCGAATATCGCCGGACAGTCACGCTGCCGGAACATTTCCGCGGCCGGGAACTGCTCCTGGACCTCGGCGCAGTCGACGACCTCGACGAAAGCTTCGTCAACGGCGTGAAAATCGGAGCGACGGGCGAGGAGACTGCCGGATACTGGGCTGCCCGGCGGCGCTATCCGGTCCCTGCCGATCTCACGCAGTCCGGCAGGCTCGATATCGTCATCCGGGCGGAAAACCTGCGCGGGAACGGCGGCATCACCGGCCATGCCCGCCTCCTGCTGCCGGAAAAAGACGAAGACGCATCCGAGTATCCCTATACCGGGCTGAACGCCCGGTACGACACCGAAACCCACGTCCGCTGGTAAGCGGCCGCCGCGCGGATCAGAGGTCCTGAACCGCATGATCCGCCGGCAGGTCGCAGCCGGACCAGATCTTCACGGAGCTCCACGGTTCGGCCGGGGCGCTCCAGAATTCGTCGCTCTCCGGCAGGCCGAGCGGCAGGAAGGCCGTCGAAGCCAGGTAGAGGCTGCCGGTCGAAATGTATATCTCGCCGAGTCCCGGCTGGTGGCCGCAGAGGCCGATCCGGAGCCAGCCGTTTTCATCCCGGGTCCCGGGGGCATCCAGCGTGCGGGCGATGACGGCGGAAAGCGCTTCGCGGACGGCGGACGGATGCAGCTCCTCCGGCAGTTCCCGGCGCAGCGCGATCGCCGCCAGCGCCTGAAACGCGCCGCAGCGGTAGGCGATGGAGCGCCCGACCGCCGGAAACGACCCGTCCGGCGCGATCAGCCGCTCCTGAATCGCCGCATACCGGCGCATCCGGCGCAGAACCCGGGAGCGGAGAAGCTCCCACTCCTCCGCGTCACCGGCAATCGTCTCGACGACGTCCAGCATCATCGGCTGGATGACAAAACTGTTGTAATAGTCGAAAGCGAAGTTGCGCCCGTCGCCGTAAACGCCGTCCCCCTTGAACCACTGGTCATGCTGGCGCAGCGCATACGCCATGCGGGTCGAATCGGCCGGAAAGCCCATCTTCCGCAGCGCCGCCTCGACCATCGCGGAGAAAAGCAGCCAGTTATTCGGCCCCGGCGTGATGACCCGGGAGCGGATCAGCAGATCGGCCGTCAGCTTCCGCAGCTCCGGCGTCATGCCGCCGATGAGCCGCCGCGGGGCGCGCACCAGCGCGTGCGCGAAAAACGCGGTGTCCACCAGCAGCTGCAGATTCGGTTTCGGCTCGTCCGGCGGCGCCCAGAGGTAATCGGGGGAAGCCGGATCGACCGCCGCGGCGACCGCCTCAAGCGTCAGCTCCGCATACCGGCGGCGCAGGGCGCCTTCATCCGAGCCGTCCGGCCCGAGTTCAAGCCACGGCGCAATGCCGCAGAGCAGCCGCCCGAACGCCTCCATATGGGTGCAGTCGGAACGGGGCGCCGCGGACTCGACCGGCATCGCCTGTTTCAAAACCCTCTGCCGAAGCGCCTCCAGAACCGGGTCGGCCATGCGCCGCAGCTGCCGGACCCACTCCTCCCGCCGATTGTTCGCCATTGTCAACGACCTCTCTTTTCATTGGTGACAGGCACACAGTGTACGAAGAAACCCGAAACCGTAACGGTTCCGGGGCATAAAACGTTTTTTCACCTCTTCAAATCCGCCCGGCCCTCTCCGCTTCAGAGTTGAAATCCGTCGCCGGAGATGACCTTCAGCTGACCGGCCTCCCCTTTCAGCGGAGCCGGGGCGATATGGAATGCGGGCGAAACGGGGCCGAGCTCCGCCGGAGCCGACGCGACCATCTGGCCGTTGATATAGAGCCGCCGGCCTTCCCAGCCGGCCGCGTAGGTCATGCGGGTCCACCGGCCCGGCGGCACGGCTTCATTGGTGCCGATGGGCTCAAGCCACTTCTGCCCCTGCCGGACCCGGTGACGCACCGAGGGGCGTCCCTCGGCGTCGAGCCGGAACTCAAGCGTCAGGAAAGAGCGGTCCAGATCTCCGCCGGTCAGAATCGTTTTGCCGAAATCCTCCTTCTCCGGGCGGAACCAGTAATCGACCGCGCCGGAGAGGTCGCGGACGCCGGTCGCCAGGCGTTCCCCGCGCACCGCAGCTTCCGCGGAGGGTTCGGCCTGCCACGGCCCGGCGGCATCCGGAGCCGGCAGGAGCACCCCGAGAACCTTCCAGTTCTCCGGCTTGGCGGCTTCCGGAATCAGGTACTCGACCGCCGGGCCGGATACGAGACGGTCGCCGGGCCGATAAACGCCGATGCGTTTCTGCCCGGTCATCGTGACGCGGGAAAACATGCCGAATCCGGCCGGAACCCGCCATTCGTGCTCCTTTTCGTCGTCGCTCCAATGCGCATACCGTTTTTCCCCGGAAGACGAGACAAACTCAAGCAGAAAGCGGTTCGGATTCTCCTCCGCCCCGATCCGGCGCGAGAACCGGAAGCCGGCGAGCGCCTTCGCCACCGTCTTGAGAGCGACAGCGGCCGGCTTCTCCATCAGGAACGGCGGCGAAGTGAAGAGCCCGTAGTTGTGTTCGCTGTTGGTCGCGTCGCCGCCGTCGTTCCAGAGGTCATAATAGATCCGGCCATAAGCGAAAGCAGCGCCGCGCGCGGCACGCGCAGAGCCTGCCCGTTCTCGCCGTCGTGCTGGGTTGCGCTGAATCCCCATTCGCTGCAGACGATCGGCGGCAGTTCGCGGCCGGGACCGCGGTATTTCCGCATCAGTTCGCGCAGCACGGCGACATCGTCGAGCACCTCCTCCGGCCGGTGGCGGCGGTACGGGTGGAAGCTCACGGCATCGACATAATCGAACAATCCGGCCTTGAAGCAGGCCTCCATGTATTCCGGGGCGACGCGGTAAGCCGACGGGCCGAGAATCACAGCCTGAGGGTCCGCCTCGCGCATCGCCGGAACCGCGGCTTTCACCAGTTCCATGTACTCGCCCGGATCGTTGCCGGGCCAGAAGCCGCTGTTGTTCGGCTCGTTCCAGATCTCCCAGATCACGTCATGCCCGGCGTAACGCCGCACCAGCGCGGCGGCATAGGCGGAGTAGGCCCGGCGCCCGGCCTCGGAAATCACTTTCTGCTCCGGCTCGTAGAGTTTGTTCGCATAATCGATGATGGCGAGCACGCGCAGGCCGCGCGCTTTCGCATCGTTCATGAGCTTATCGACCTGCGAGAAGTCATAGACTCCCTTTTCCCGCTCGACGCGATCCCAGGTGATGTCCATGCGGAGCCATCGCATATCGAGCGACTTCAGCGCATCCATGCCGGACTCATGGTCGAAGAAATGGATGTTGACCCCCATCCCCTCCGGAACAATGCGGTTCCGGTCGAACAGTTCACTGCCGCGAAAATCGGCGGCAGCCAGCATGCAGCCGGCTGCCATGCTGGCAAGAAATATCGGAAACTTCATTCTGATTTCCCCGGATATCGATTACTGACAACGGAGCTTTCCTCCGGACAACCGGCATACGGAACAACGAAATCACGATATTCCACGAATGCCGCACCTTCCTTTAACATGAATCCAAAGACAATTGATGTCAAGCAGCCTCATGCAAAAATTGCGTCATTTTCCAACTCTCCGGTCCGGCGGTAAAAGATCCGGATAAAATAAGAATTGTTCTTGATTATATCTTAAATGAATACTATATTGATTCAGATTCAAAATTCAAAATCATTCAAACCGGATTGTCATGCCTCCCGAGATACATGCGGAACCGACAACACCCGTTACGACTCCCGGGTGGGAGCGCACGGACATTTTCATCTGTGAAAAAGGCGGAAGGATTCCGGACTTCGACTGGCCGGAAGGCGCAATGATTCCGCAGGAAGCGCTGCCGGAAAGGTCACCCATATGGAGATCCGGATCGTCGGACTTTGCGGACAGTGTTCAGCCGCCGGGCGGCAAAAACAGTTGTTTCCCCTAACCATAATCAACAGAAGGGACGGAAAACATGAGAAGCATCACGAAGTTCGAGCTGCAGTACGCGCACCGATTCTACAAATTCCAGGGGGAGGCCCAGTATCTGCACGGCCACACCGGCGTCCTGACGATTGAGGTAGAGGATGCCATCGAGCCCGGCGTCAACATGGTTTATCCCTGCAACGAGATTCAGAAAGTCGCCTGGAACGTGCTGAAAAACTTCGACCACGCCCTGGTCCTGCGGGAAGACGACCCGCTGCTTCCGGCCATCCTCGACGTCTACGAGAAGCAGGGGATCAGGAACGGCGCTCCCGCCAACAAGATGAAGGGGGAAGCTTTCCGGACCGGGCTTGCAACCGCCTATCCCGACTGCCGCCTGGTCGTCACCAAAGAGACCATGACGGTCGAAGGCATGATCAAGATCGTCTACGATCTGCTGAAGGACAAGCTCAACATCGCGAAGATCACCTTCACCAGCGGCGTCAATGCCGCCGCGCAGGAGTACGCGCCGGGCAAAACGATCGACCGCTGCCCGCTCTGCGGCGTCGCCCTGATCGACGGCGTCTGCCCGAAGTGCGGATACAGGAAGCACTGATCCGGCAGCACCGGTTCCGGACAGGTCATGCTGCGCCGAATACCATTCGCCCCGACCTGCCTTTCCGCTTTCCCGGCGGAAAGACAGGTCGGGGCGGACTTCATGCAAGAACCGGATTCACTCCGGTCACAGAAACCGGCCGGAAGGGAAACTGAGTTACCCTGACTTAACACGTTTCGGCATAAAACATCTGAAAAAAGCTGAATTGCAAATATCAATAAACTGCACTTGATCTCGGAAATTACAAGTGTTCAGCCGGGAAATAGAATTTATATTGGTAAAACGACTGTGCATGTGCTCTTCCTCGAAAATCGAATTTCAACATTGAGTTAAGATTTCCAAATTTCCCGATTGGATTGCCGGGATCGCTTTCCGTATCCGTTCATCCGGCCAGTTCCACCATTGCAGCTCCAACATGCGTGCCACAGTTGCTTCATCAAAACGCCTGCGGATCGGCTTTGCCGGCACTCCTCCGACAATCGTATAGGGCGGAACATCTTTGGTTACCACGGCACGCGTCCCTACGATGGCTCCGTCACCTATCGAAACGCCGGCGAGAATGACCGCCTCATAACCGATCCAGACATCGTTTCCTATGATGATGTCGCCTTTGTTGTCCCAGGCCGAAGCCACCTCTTTCCGCTCAAGTCCCCATTCTTCAAAAAAAATCGGGAACGGATAGGTCGAGAGTGAATGCAGCGTATGGTTCGCGCTGTTGAAGATGAATTTTGCTCCGCAGGCAATCGAACAGAATTTGCCGATGATCAATTTATCATGGTTGACCGGATACTGATACAATACATTGTTTTTCTCGAATAATACCGGATCATTGACGAAATCATTGTAGATCGTATATTCGCCGACCTGAATATTCGGATTCGTAATGACCTTTTTCAGATAAACCGTTTGGGTATCCCCGGTTCTGGGAAAGACGGCATGATTCATTTTCAGACAACTCCTTTGCTTTTTCCGGATTTCGGCTTTGGCGGCCAGGTCGAACAACATGGTTCGGCATTCAGCTGATATTCATCATCAATCAGATATCCCGAGAAGTGAGAATGGTTCCGCCGTCCCGTTTCATGGAAACCGGCACGTTCATACATTATTTTGCGCGAAATCATCAGGTCGCCGGCCGCGACAATAATTTTGCGCGGATTGTCGAAAAAAATCTGGCAGCATATCAAACAACATGCCGCGTGGAAAATCGGGGCTCCTTTCAAAATGACACTTCATTTTTGCCCGATGATCATCGTACTCATGCCGTTTTCATTGCCGGAATGCGGGAGCGCGACAAAACCGCAATGCTGATAAAAATCCCGTTGTCCTTCCGCCGCAAACAGTTCACAGCTTGCCCGCCAGCCGTCCGGAACGTCCCGGGCGATCCACTGCTGAACGGCCAGCATCAGGAACGTTCCTGCACCTTGCTTCTGAAATTCCGGCAGGACAACGACTTCCCGCACCATATACGCCATGGCGCGATCACCGATCAGTCGAGCCATGCCGATCAATGTTCCCCCATTGTAAAGTGAAAATGTGACCAATGAGTTCCGCAGCGCCGCGGCGCTCTGCTTTTCGGACGGCATTTCCCAGCCGGCCGCACATCCCAGGCGGTTGAATTCCGACGCGGTCAGAACATCGGTTTTGACGGAATAATGTTCCGTTCCAAGCAGTTTGACCGGAATCCAGATCCGGCAGAGATAGTCGTCTTTCTGCGAATCCTCCGGAGTTTCGCAGCAGCCGTACTCCTCAATATCCATGCCGTAAATGCGTTCCAGACCGCCCGGCCACTCCTTTTCGATTTCAGGATAGGTGCTCTGAATGGACTTGGGAAGAGCGCCGCGGGCTTCGACCTTCAGCCACGTTTGCGCGGGAATGGTGCGTACTTCAAAGCCGTCCGGTATTCTCGTCAGATCGGGACAGTTGAAAACGTGACAGACCGTTGCGCCGTCAGGCTTTTGCTCCACTTCGCAACGATTGCCGATGCCGTAATGGAATGTTCCGTCGGCGCTGCCGCCAAAACAGATGCCGAATTGTCCGCAGGCGATTGCGCCATTGCCGCTCCGGTAGTATTCCTCCCAGAATTTCGGAATTTCCTCCGCGGCATTTTTTGCATCAAACGACCGAATTTTCGCTAAAACGGTGAACTCCGGTACACACTCTATTCTGTAATTCATTTCTTACGATCCTGTTTTTGCAAATTTTCAGCGGCATATGCGGTTCGCACCGGCGGTCGGTGGGAATGATGCCGCGACAGGCTTGCGCCGCGTCGTTGACGATCTCATAAACGGTTTCAAAATCATCCTCCGCAACCGGACGGATCGCGCCCATGCCGAGGCAGAGCTGTCCTAACCTGACCTGTTTCGTTTTCGGCGGGAAATTCCGGCGATACCGCAAGCGGGCCGAAAGCGGCAATGAGCGGCGGTGAGCCGTCTTTGCGGACGCTGGAGCCTTTCACATAGAAAATCCCCCCGTTCCGGTCTCTCTTTCAGAACGCCGAATGCATGTTTTTCTCGACTTCGGCGATGGCATCAAGCAATTTTTTCATCGGTTCCGCCTGCGCTTCCGGGACATACTCGAAGAAGCCGGAGAGCTTTTCACACGGATATTCCGCGCACTCCGAACAGACCTTCACCTGCTTTCCCCCGACGCACTTGCGGATTTCACACGAATGCTCGCAGTGATGGCATTTGCGCCCGCCTTCGGTCATACAGCCGTCGCAGGGAATCAATTCGGCCCTGATGTCATCGCAATGATACCGTTTGCGCCAGTCGGCCGCAACGAGTTCAAGTTTTTCAGGGCTGTTTTCCTGTGTGGCGCGATAGGCGTCGCAACGGGAACAGACCAAGCCGCAGGGAGCAATATTGATTTGCATTTGATTCAATCCTTCCTTGAACAGATTTCCATTTGAATTTCATTGACATTTGCGGGGCGTTCCGTGAAATTCGCATACGCTCCGGCGACGGGTATTCCGTTCTCGCGCATGATCCGGCGTATTCATCGGCCGAATAGAGCCGCGGCGGACATCCTTCTTCAAAAAACGGATGAGGCGAAGTGCTTCCATACGGAAAATCCTGCTGTCCGCAGAGCAGAATCCGTTCCAGCTTATCCCGCTCGAATTTTGACAGCGTAAGTCCTTTTCTCCGCCATCCCGGAGTTGACTGGGGAAATGGGTATCGGCAAAGTCGCCGTTCATCAGATCCATCAGGTGCTTGCCGCCGGGCTTCAGGGAACGGGAGATGACTTTAAAATTTTATTATTTTCAGCCTATGGTTCGTTTTACTGCGACGAGTGGAGAAGCACTTTATGCGAGAGGGAAAAAATCATGCCTTTCAGATTCATCAACAAAATACAGCTCTCTTATGCCAGGCAGTCTACAGCAGGCAAAAAAAATGGCGGAGAGAGAGGGACTCTCGTAAATCTACATCATAACTATTGAAATTACAATAGTTTAACTGTGATTTATCGGTCGTGTTTTGAGGGAACACTTTGTGTACCAGTTTTTTGTTTTTGAGGTTAAAATTGCTTTTACGATAGCACCGTGACAAGGAAAATGCAAGTTCTCCCTCCTCCTGCGGGAGAACTCTGTTAAGTCCCTCTTGCATTCCGGTCTTAGCGGTGCCGATTGTTTCTACTATTTCCAAAGTATTTTTCGCCGAAGACAGGGTAGCCCTTTTATAATTCCGTTGCAGAGATACCCTCCCGGATAGTTCCGGATGGTCAAGAAATACCATTCGAGACAAGTCGGGGAAAGCCGCCTCGCATGACAATGAGACGGCTTGGAGTTCATCGTATCAGGAGAAATCTACTCTCAATACCATTTCCCGTCTCTCATACGATTGTCACGCCGCCTCTCTTCATCTCTTTTTTGTATTTTCCTTAACTCGTCATTAGTCTCCTGCATTTTCTTCTTAAGCTCCTGTTCAATTTTCTCTTGTTCCCGCATAGCTTCACGGGCTTCTTCCAATTGCTTTTTTGATTGTCTGGTTTTGGCATCATCACAGCCGGTAAAGACAAAGGCGGTCAGAAGGCTTGCGACGGTAAGAATCATTGCCTTTTTCATGTTTGGCATCTCCATAAATTTTCGTTGTTTCTGATTCAAATAAGAGCGTTCTTGAGGCGAATCAAACGCAGTCCATGCGTTTGATCGCCGCTGCTTTGCAGGGCGATTCAACAACGAAAATGGAAAGATGGAGAACGGATATGAGGACAGTAAAGCAGGACAATTGCGGTGATTGTCCACAAGTTATTTTTGTTTTTCATGCTCCTGCCTCCTTCAGGTAGTCTTTCGACTTATTGCCGGAGACAGGTAACTGGTACCATAAAAAGGTGGCCCAGTCACATCATATCGTGGTACCGCTAAGAACCCGTGTAAGAATGCAAAAGGGCCACCAGCACAAAGCAGGTGCTTCCCTTCAGCGACACTCTTACACTGTGAAATTAGCGGTTTCCGATATGAGTCTGCCGAAAGTCAAAAAATTATCTACGATTGTTAATCAAGCTCAGGTTATCATAACCCCAAAATTCCTTATTTTATCTTGAAATTTGCCGTAAAATCTTATTCCATCAACATAACACCATTAAAGGCGTTTTTCAAGCATCGATTACCGATAAAATTCCGATACCTTACCGATATTCGGTAGCAAATCTGCTTATCATGGTTTTAGCTGTTTTTACGCTCAATTAAGGGAGTTTTATCTGTTTATAGGTGGTTTATTCATACTTTTTAACTCTTGACCGTAATTCGGAAAAGGTGCGGAAAACATCAGGGAAAAAGGTGCGGGTTTTCTTTCTGCTTTTGGCCCCGAAAAAGGTGCGAAAAATCATTTGTCTTATAGTGGGGCGTGTCGGAGACGGCAGGGCTTGCCCGTGTGTCTTTCTCCCCACTGACCTGTAACTATAGAGTAATATTATCTACCCTACCTGATAAGGGTATTCCCAACTATACCAACCAAAAAGAGAGAAGAGAAAAAAGCGAAAGGGGCAAAACTCACTGCTCCACTTTCCGGGGACGGCCTCCCTTCCGGTTGGAACGCTGAATCAACCCGGCCTCTTCCAATGCCTTGAGGTCTGACCGGAGGGTCGTTTCCGAAAGACGGTATTTCTTCCGCTTCATCATTGCCAACAGTTCAGTCAAAGAATGATTTTCCGGTTCAAGGCGCAACAGGACCTCTCTCCTGCGTCTCAATTCCTTCTCCTTGTCCGACATCACATTCAGCTTTCCCGCTGCCGGGGGGCGTAATACACGTAATTCCAAGCGTTCCGCCGTTTCCTTGTCGATATTCCAGAATTTTGCCAATACCTGATTGCTGAAAAGGAAGGGGCATTTGTCCTCATCGTGATAAGCTCGCTCAACAACCTTCCTGACCGGAATGTCATTGACTTCGCCCTTTGTCGGATAGGGAGGGCGGCAGAAACGGGCCAGCTTCTCCAAATGCTTAACCGCCTCTGCTTCCTCTGTTCCTGCGTAAAGATGAAACAGGGCCATCGTCCGCAAAGAGTGATAACGCTTCCCCTTTTTTATCAGGCGTTCCCGGAACAGCTTCTCCACATCGGCAAGACGGTATTTCATGCTGGCCTTTACCCCATTGGCACGGGCCGGAGTGGAAAAGGGTGCGGCGGCACGTTTGAAAATCGTCACGGCTGGAGAATCAGGCGAAGGCGTTGCGTCTTTCACCTGTAGAAAGTTCATCATCTGCTCAAGGGTGTAAATCCTTTCCGGGGTCACGTCATCCAATCGGGAGGGCCAGTAACAAACTCTTGTCCCGGTAGAGGTGTGAATCGAGCTTGGAATCCGCAGAATCCGCGCTCCATCGGTCGCAAGGTGGTCTCCGGGCAGAAGCGGCAAACCGGCATTTCCCCGAATGGAATCTACAAGGGCGCGGTTACAGGCTTTGTAGTTCGTCAATATCCAATGCTTTTCGTAGTGGAATTTTACCGGTTCCAGCAACCAGAAGAGATAAATACCTCTGCCGCTCCGGGCGTAAACGCTGACCGGTGGAATCGTTCCCTGTTCCTCCAATATCATTGCCAGCAAAAGAGCTTGTTCCCATGTCAGGCGCTTTTCTCCGGGTATCTTTTCGTCAAGGTCATCCGGCAGGAGTTCCGGGCAATATTTGCCAAGCAGGAACTCATTCTCACAACCGAAACGGCCAACATCAATATCGACATAACAGGCATTCAGCCAGCGAATATTCTTTTCTTGTCTTGCCGGGCGCGGCAAAAAGGTAGCGGTACACGCGCGGCCTAAAGTCCGGTAATAGGAATTGACGGTAAAATACACGTTGTTCGTCAATGCCTGTGGAACATGGTCATAAAGCCTTTCCAGCACTTCATCCGTCTTTTCCTGTGCGATTGCTCCAACTTCTATCATCCGGTTCATTCCTTTGCGGAGCAGACAGAAATAACCATTCCGCCGATGGAACATGCGGAAAAAATCACCGTCAACCCTGATTGACTGTTCCTGCAAGTGCTTCCGAATCTGCTTGAAACGTGCTTCCAGTTCCGCATAAGGCTGAACCTTAAAGGGCACTCCCTCCTGTTCCTCCAAAGACTCCCGGAAATAATCCTCCGGGGTCTGGTAGGGTCTTAAGCGTAGAAAATTACTGTTCATGCCAACCTCCATCCGAAGCCGAATCCTGTGGCTCATAGCCGCAGGATCGGCGCGACTTCCTGCTCACCGTTTCGGCAGTTGTTCCACCTGTCCGGCTATGATTTCATCCTCAAGGGGCATCTTCCCCAATATCTCAAACATATCGATTTTATAATCGAGCTTCATGATATTTTCCAATCGAATCTCGGGGTTATATTCCTTTCCGTATCGGGCGAAGGTCATGGACTTTATCGAATGCCCGACCAATTCGGCAATCATGCTTTCCTGCACTCCCTGCTGTTTCAGGTTATCGGTGAAATTATGCCGGAAACTGTGAAATACCTTCTTGCTGTCCTGCGTCACATAACGCTTGTTGAAGTTCCGGTAGGATTTCGAGAAGTCATGCGCGTAACCGTGCCCCTCTTTGTATTTCAGCATCGGCCAGAGGCGGGGAACTTCCTTTGTCCTGCTCCGCTTCTCTTTCCGGCGCTCCAAGACGTAATTCAGGAATCCCAATTGCAACAGCACCGGATGAACCGGAACAATCCGCTTGCTGCTTTCGGTTTTCACGCTGGCTGTTTCGTCTCCCTCATCGGTTATCTCGAAACTGGGAATCCCCCCGACCGTGAAAATATTATCGACCTGTAGCTGACAAATTTCATTCATCCGTGCCCCGGAGTAAAGAGCAATCAGGGGAATCCAGAGCTTATAGGAGCGCCAGTTACGCAAACGGTCTTCCCGCAGGTTTTCAAATATTTTCTGCAACTCTTTTTGAGAGTACGGCAAGCGCTCCGTATTGGCTTTATGGCGTAAATCCAATTGCAGGTCCTCGGCCGGATTACGATGGACATATTCATGCTTGAAGCACCAGATGAAGAAGCCCCGGATTTGCGCCATCTGTAAATTGACCGTCTTCCGTGCCAGCGTCTTCCCTTTGTGCTTCGCCAGCAACTCCATGAGTGGAAGTCCCTGATACTTCGGATTCGTATTCCGGCCCGGAGGCAGTTTCAAAACCACATTGTCCCGGTAGTCCAGAAGGTTTTGATGTTTGACGGCTTTCACGTCCGTTTCCGCATCGAAGTATTCCATGAGGGTATCAAGCGCCGCCTTTGCAAGGCTTTGCATGGATATTCCCCAAGAGGCGTTCTTTTCGGCAAGGTAACGCTTGACCAACTCCCCAAGCGTCAGGACGGTTTCCGCTTCCCGGATTTCTGCGGCGCTACGATAATTGCCGGACATGATTTCATCATATAAGGTCTGGCTGTATTCCGTAGGGAAACGCTTCCCGGCTATCCGGTCATACTGCACTCGCGCAAGGAAAATCTGCATCAGGGTCCATTCCTGCGCCATGAGGTTGATATCGCTGCCTGTGTGAGGAACATCCCGGAGTGTTGCTTCCGCACATTGCTTGCCGCTGGGATTGCCGGAATTGAGTTCCTGTTCATAATGCGCCATGATATTCAAAGCTCCGGCTAACCCCTGCTTGCGTGTTTTGGGGCATATCGGCCCATAGTCGGCCAGTTGCCGGGCATAGTCTTCGATATATCCGGTTGCATACTCTTCGATAAGAATACGGCGTATTTCGTTCAAGGTCATGGTGCGCACTGCTCCTGTTTTCACAAGAGAATTTAACCTGTCGGTCAGTAATTTACAAGCACTTATGGCAATTTTCTGGTCAGAAGTCCGAAGGGATATTTTTATCTCTGCGGGAGATAAGGCGCTGTAGCCGTTTTGAGGAAGACGACAACGGAAGTAATATTTTCCATTGCGGGATACAAGGTGATTGACCGGGATATTCATTTTCCGCTCCCTGTGGCCCACTTTGTGTACCACTCGGGAACAACCGGTCAAATCCGTTTGAAATTTCAGAACTGTTCAAAATGAACAGGTTATAACGTAAATGGCGGAGAGAGTTACTTTCGACCCCCCTGTGTCTGAAACCCCGTTTTAACCTCACAAAACTCAGAATTTGGCGAGTGAAATGAGTTTAAAAAACGCTTCACTCGGCAGGATTCTGACTCAGAATGGTTCTCCACCCGTTGACAGTAATATATCCCCCTTTTATTCATATTTCAAACTGAAATCCAGAAATCGCGGCAATATCCTCAAAACCGATGACCGTCCCGTCCTCCATGACCAGCGTCTTCTCCGGAACGGAAATATGCCGCACCCGCCCCGTGACGGTAACATACGCACCGCCAGATTTCCGGTCATCGGGAACGAAATATTCGATGGTCGCCTCCGGGCGATCCGGCAGATTGGCGATGAGCGCGGCAAGACGGCGGTTCAATTCTTCGGCCTCCTGCGCGTCCAGTTCGCGCCTTTCGGCGGTCAGCCGGGCGGTTTCCCCTACCGCCGCTTCGTAGCCCGTCAGCGCGGCAAACGGCGCGAACTGTGCGGCCCTGTCGAGCATCGGCATCTGCGGATGGTTCTGCGAGACGTGGTGCGGCAAGTGGATGATGTCGGCATAAGGACTGTTCATTTCCGATGTCCTCCTATCTGTTCGTTCCGCACCTTGCCTGTCGCGCCTTTCTCCAGATTCATGCCCTTGAGGATGGCATTCGCTCCCATACGTTTTTTGATGTTGAGAACTGCCTGCTGAAGACGCTTCTCCTTGTCCAGCTCCGCCTGTTCCGCCGCTTTCTTTTTTTTCAGCGCCTCGTAATCCGCGAAAAGATCGGGCTGCTCCTCCGGGGCAGCCGGGATGTCCTTCTCGTTAAGGACGTGCGCCGCCACAACGGTGATGCGCCGAACCAGCAGATTCGGATCGACGCGGCGGTCGAACAGTTTCATCATGGCATCCGTAATAATTCTGCCGGATGAGGTGAAGCGATCAAGGTTAACCGAGCCGTGTGCCTCCTTGGGAATCTCTCTGCCGTAATGGTCGATTCGAACCGGCCCGGCATATCTCATGCGGCGGTCCGAATCGGTCAGATTGGAGGCGTCATATCCCACGGTCAGGACCAGCTGATCGGTCACGAGATGTTTTTCCACGAGATCGAGCACCAGCTGGTCGGTCATCTCGCGAGCGACCAGTTTCCCTTTGTCAAATTCATACGGCTCCTGCAGAACCTGACCGGAACTGATGCTGTTGTTCTCCGGTTTGTATGCCTTGATCTCCGCGATAGTGACCGGCTCCCAGCCCCAGGCATGGTCGATCAGCAGTTCCGCATTGATGCCGAACATTCGGTAAAGCAAATCCTCATTTCGGACCGACATCCGGGCAACATCACCCATCGTGTACATCCCGGCGGCTTCCAGTTTGCTGGCATATCCTTTGCCGACTCTCCAAAAGTCTGTAAGCGGTCGGTGTGACCACATCTTTTCCCGGTAGGACTGCTCGTCCAGTTCGGCGATTCGGACGCCGTCCTTGTCTGCGGGAATGTGTTTCGCCACGATATCCATTGCGATTTTGGCGAGATACAGATTCGTGCCGATTCCCGCCGTGGCGGTGATTCCGGTATTGGCGAGCACCTCCCGGATCAGCTTCATCGTGAAATCATGGGCGGAGAGTTTGTAAAGTTTCAGATAAGAGGTCGCGTCGATGAACACCTCGTCGATGGAATAGACGTGGATGTCGTCCGGCGAGACGTATTTCAGGTAAATGCCGTAGATCTGCGAGCTGACCTCGATGTAACGGGCCATGCGCGGCACGGCGACGATGTAGTCCAGTTCCAGGGACGGGTTCGCCGCCAGTTCCGGGGCGCTCACGGACTTGCCGCTGAATCGGTGTCCCGGCGCGATGCGCTGCCGCTGGGCGTTGACCTGCCGGACCTTCTGCACCACTTCGAACAGGCGCGGCCGTCCGGGGATGCCGCAGGCTTTCAGCGCCGGGGAAACCGCGAGACAGATCGTCTTGTCCGTCCGGGACTGGTCGGCAACCACAAGATTGGTCGTGAGCGGATCGAGCTTCCGGTCGGCACACTCCGCCGAGGCGTAAAAGGACTTCAGGTCAATGGCTATGTAGACGCGCGCTGTCATTGGTTTAGCACCTTGGCCAATGGGCACATAGTGAAATCAATATCTTCGCCGGAACGGTATTTTTCAAGCAGAGACCTTGAGCGAACCGCCAATTTACGGCGCACCTCCCGCCGCTCGCCCTTGATTCTGGCAATGGACATATTGTCATACGCCGTTGTCTGATGACGCATCCATGCGATTACCGCAGCCTCCGCACGTTGTTGAGTGGGAATGACCGTCAAAACGGCTCAAACCCGCATGAATACAGGGTTTTTGACCTGTCAATCTGCCTTGTGATACTGGATTGATACTATTCGTGTCAACCCGGTACACAAGAGAATGATTGCAAAGGGCAAGCAAGCCGCCCTGCTGAACGACAAATTCAGCAGGGCGGCTTTGCTTGTCCTATTTTTCTTTTCTCCAAGGAACATAGTAGTCAAACCGTTTGCTGTCGTCACAGGTACACGGCCAGTTGATTTTCCATTCAAAGTATTCCTCCCTGGTAATTTCCCCGGCGTGAAGTTCCTGCTGACGCAAGAGCCATTCCCGCATGAACTCATCTACCAGCCCATAGTTGAAGTATATGCCCACGGGAGGTTGAGCGGGCCAGTCGTCCGTGTCATTGTAGCGGACGGCGGTATCATCGGAGGCCCCCGTCTTGCCGGGATTGCGGACAAGCTGAAACAAGCGGATGGAGCCGGGGCTGTCCTCGTCCAGCCAGAAGAATGTCCGCATGAAGTCCTCGGCGCAGCCAGGACGGAGCGTGTAGAAGTTCTGGAAGTCTACCCGAAGCGCCTGGGCAATCTTGTCCAGCAGTTCCCTTTTCGGAACACGGTAATTCGTTTCGTACTGGGCAATACGGTTGTCCGCTCCCTTTTCCTCAAAACCGACAGCCAGCCCCAATTCCTTTTGCGTCATGCCTCGAAAAGTTCGGATTTTCTTGATTTTTTCTCCTACTGTCATATGTTCCACCGCCTTTGAACATAGTATAGCGCAAATAAGCGAAATACGCAAGAGAAAAATTAACAAAATTGCGAAATTTCCTCTTGACATTAACAACCATGCGAATGTATAATAAGGACGTTGGCATTAACAATTTTGCGAATAAGAAGCGAGGAGGTGAAAACATGAGCAAGGAACTGTTTGTACGGGCCGAGGAAGTGGCCGGGGTGCTGGGTATCTCCAAACCCTACGCCTACAAGCTGGTGCGGGAGATGAACGAGGAACTGAAGCAGAAGGGTTTCCTCACCATCCCCGGACGGGTGAGCAGGAATTACTTTGAGGAAAAGTTCTATGGACTGCGGGAAAATCAGTAAGGAGGGAACAAAATGCCAGCATACAAAGACAAGGCCAAAGGCACATGGTATGCGTCCTTTTACTTTGAGAACTGGACAGGGAAAAAGGAAAAGAAGATGAAACGGGGTTTCAAGACCAAGCGGGAGGCGCTGGAGTGGGAACGGACGTTCCTGCAACAGCAGACCGCTGACCTGGATATGACCTTTGAGAGTTTCGTGGCGCTCTACGCTACGGACATGAAAGGCCGTATCAAGGAGAACACCTGGGGGACGAAAGAGCATATCCTCTACAAGAAGCTGGTGCCATACTTCGGCAAGCGGAAAATGAGCGAGATTAGTTCTAAAGAGGTCATGGCGTGGCAAAGCGAAATGCTCAACTACCGGGACAAGAACGGCAAGCCCTACTCCCCCGTTTACTTGAAAACGCTGCACAATCAGTTGAGCGCCGTTTTCAATCATGCGGTGAAGCACTACAAGCTGAAAGCCAACCCCGCCGCCCAGGTGGGCAACATGGGCA
Organism: Victivallis lenta; assembly: GCF_009695545.1. Lineage (NCBI taxonomy): Bacteria > Pseudomonadati > Lentisphaerota > Lentisphaeria > Victivallales > Victivallaceae > Victivallis > Victivallis lenta. The sequence continues at coordinate 27,433 of NZ_VUNS01000036.1, forward strand.
AGGCCAAGGGCCGGGAAATGCTGTTCTGGACGAAAGCGGAGTATCTGAAATTTGCTGACGCTATGATGGACAAGCCCCTCTCCTACTATACCTTTGAAATGCTCTACTGGTGCGGTATCCGGGAGGGGGAATTGCTGGCCCTCACCCCTGGGGACTTCGACTTTGAGAAGCAGACGGTTTCCATCTCAAAATCCTATCAGCGTATCAAGGGCCAGGATGTAGTCACCGACCCCAAGACCGCCAAGAGCAACAGGGTCATTCAAATGCCCGCTTTCCTCTGTGAAGAAATGGAGGACTACATCAAGAGCCTGTATGCCGCAAAGCCGACAGACCGCATTTTCCCCGTGACGAAATCCTACCTTCACCGGGAGATGGACAGGGGAGCGAAAGAGGCGGGGGTCAAGCGGATCAGGATTCACGACCTCCGACACAGCCACATTTCCCTGCTGATTGACATGGGCTTCACCGCCCTGGCAATCGCTGACCGGGTGGGACATGAAAGTATCGACATCACCTACCGCTACGCTCACCTGTTTCCCACCCGGCAGGCGGAGATGGCGAACAAACTGGACATGGAGCGAAAGGGGGCTTAAATCATGTCTGCAAAGAACCTTGACAACCACAACCGATGGAGAAGCAAAACCATAGCGTTCCGGGTGTCCCCGGAGGAAAACGAACAGATTGAGATTGCCGTCCGCCTCTCCGGGCTGACCAAGCAGGACTACATCACCCGGCGGCTCTTAGACCGGGCCGTGGTGGTGCAGGGCAATCCCAGGGTCTACAAGGCCCTGCGTGACCAACTCGCCGCCGTCCTGGGGGAACTGCGGCGCATTGAGGCCGGGGGCGGCGTGGGGGATGAACTTCTCGCCACCATTGACCTTATCTCGATGACGCTGGGCGGCATGAAGGAGGATTGATAGATTGATGGATTCCAGAGAAACGAAAAGGACTGTCCCGGTTCCGTCTGTTGGCGCAGACGGGGAACAGCCCATTTCACAAACAACTATCAAAAGTATAGCAGAGGAAACGGCTGAAAACAACCCCCAAGAGGAAAGTTTGGAAGAAATGCTCCGAGATATGCGGCGCATGAGCGACTCGGCTTACCTCCACACGGTTTCTATGAACGACCTTTACCAGAACATCTACCAGAGCAGACCGCCCGTCATTGACGGTCTGCTCTACCCTGGGACATACCTCTTTGCGGGAGCGCCCAAGGTGGGCAAGTCGTTCCTGATGGCCCAGCTTGCCTACCATGTCAGCACCGGCCTCCCGCTGTGGGACTATCCCGTTCACAAGGGGACTGTCCTCTATCTGGCGCTGGAGGACGATCACCGCCGCTTGCAGGGGCGGCTATACCGAATGTTCGGCACAGAGGGCACCAACGACCTGCTCTTTGCGGTCTACGCCAAGCAGCTCGGCGTTGGCCTGGAGGAACAGCTAAAGAAGTTCGTCCGGGAACACCCGGACACCAAGCTGATTATCATTGACACCCTCCAGAAAATCCGAGAGGCTGGCGGGGATAAGTACAGCTACGCCAACGATTACGAGGTGGTGGGGAAACTGAAACGATTTGCCGATGATTGCGGCGTCTGCCTCCTGCTGGTACATCACACCCGGAAACAACAGGCCGATGATAAGTTCGATATGATCTCCGGCACCAACGGACTGGCGGGAGCAGCGGACGGAGCCTTTCTTCTTCAAAAGGAGAAGCGGACGGACGGCAACGCCGTTCTGGACGTGGCCGGGCGTGACCAGCAAGACCAGCGATTCTATCTTACCAAGGACAAGGAACGGCTGATATGGACGCTGGAGCGTACGGAAACGGAGGCATGGACAGAGCCGCCCGACCCGGTGCTGGAGGCCGTAGCCGCCCTTGTAACAGCGGAAAGCCCCTCTTGGGCAGGGACGGCCACAGAACTGGCGGCGGCGCTCCAGACTGACATGAAGCCCAATGCCCTGGCAATGCGGCTGAATGTCCGGGCCGGGAAGCTGCTGACAGACTACCACATCCGCTATGAGAACAGCAGGAGCCACGCCGGGAGAAGTATCAGCCTGACGCTGGAACCGCCCCAGGCGTGACGACCGTGACGGCTTTTTTGAGGGCGGGGGCGGTGTCTGAAACATCGTCACAGTCGTCACGGCTGTCACAGGGAGCGGCCCCAGACGTTTCCCACCCCCACCGCAACCCAGCGAAGCGGTTGCGGTGGGGAGAGGAGGGGCAAGGGAGCGGAGTGAGGGATGGACACAAGGCCGTCCCGAATGGAGCGGACTTTGACCCGACGAGGTGCAGGGTGCCCTTTTCTGCGAAGTATACCCTGCGGGTAAAAGGGCGGCCCTGCTGGGGGAGGCAACCGCACACCGAGCCGCAGCGAGGCGTTTCGGAGGCCAACCGCCGCTTGCGGCGGCTCTTAGGCCGGAGATGTTGCCGGGGACAAAGCCCCCACACCCCCTCGGAGAGCCCACGACACTTTGCAGCCCGAAGGGATGAAAGTGTCATAGTGGGTTATTACACTTCCCGCAGGAAGTGCCTCCCCTGAACTTCCGTCCTCGATCAACAACCCAACATCTGAAACAGGAGGATTTTTGCCTATGGCGAGAGGCGACGGTATTGACCGTATCAACGCAAGAAATATGAGGCTGACCGAAACCAAGATCGGCAACACCCAGCAGCACAATGAGCGTGAGAAAGATTCCTATGTCAACCAAGACATTGTATTAGAGCGGACGCCGCTCAATGTCCATTTCAAAACCCCGTCCGCTGGGTATCGGGAGATATTTGCTCAAATGGAGGCTGATGGCGTGATTTCCACCCGTGGTATCAAGGAGGACGCCTTTCGATACAGTGAGCTGGTCTTTGACGTAAACTCCGCTTACTTCTACAATCACGGCGGGTATGACTTCGCAAAACAATTTTACACCGAAGCCTATAAAGCCGCAATCAAAATCGTGGGTGGAGAGCAGTATATTTTGTCGGCGGTCATGCACGCCGACGAGCGCAACCGGGCCATGTCCGAGGCGCTGGGGGAGGACGTGTACCACTACCACCTCCATGTGGTCTATATCCCGGTGGTGGAGAAGGAGATACGCTGGACAAAGCGGTGTAAGGACAAGTCCCTGGTGGGAAAGGTCAAGGAAACGATCATGCAGGTGAGCATGAGTAAGAAGTGGGCGTCCAAGTCCATTCTGGACGAAGCTACCGGAGAACCGCTATGCACAGCTAAGGGCAAGCCCGTCCTACGAAAGTCGTACAGTGTCCTGCAAGACGATTTCTTTGAGCATATGCGCTCCGCTGGCTATGACAATGTAGAGCGCGGGGAGCGTGGCAGTTCCGAGGAACATCTGACTGTTATGCAGTTCAAGACGGAGCGTGAGCAGGAACGGCTTGCACAGCTTCAAGAGGCATCGGCGCTGGCCCAGGTTGAGGCCGACCAAAAGAATAAGGAGGCGGCAGCAGCCGAGAAGAAAGCGGCCCAGGCCAGGGCAAAGCTGGACGATGTAGCTCCCTTGCTCAAGGGCATGGAAAAGCTGGCGGCGGACTTCTCCGACGATTCAGAGCGGACGCTGCCGGAGGCGGGGCCGCTGGAATCGGCCAAGTCTTACCGAGAGAAGAAGGCCAAGCCCCTTTGGGAGAAAATCGTCAAAGTGCTGCGCTCCGTCTATCGGGCCTATTTCGACCTCAAAAGCAGGTTTGAGCGGTTGCAAAGCGCCTATGATCGGGAGGTCAGCAAGAACGGCTCTCTTTCCACCAGGATTTACGAGGTCTGCGCCGAGAGGGACGGCTTAAAAGGACAGGTCAGGGACTATGAGCGGGTCAGACGGGCCATTGGCCCAGAACAGGCGGACAAGATATTGGAGGCTGTTTACCAGCAGGAACAGGCTGAAAAGGAACGGAAACGGGCCGCAAGGCCCAAAATGAGAGTAGGCGCACGATAATCAAAAAAATGGAGGTAACATTATGGAAAAGTACATCTTCGACGAGAGCAACGGCCTGTGGTATGAGTTGCAGAGGAACTAACAATATCCGGGCGTGTGCGGCGGAAATCGTGGACACAGAAATTATTTGCGCATGAGGCCCCAAATCGAAGGGTGTCCCGGTGAATGCCCTCCTGATTTATTTGGGACAGCGGGTAAAAACTTCTTGCATTTTAGAGTGTACTATGCTATATTGCTGTCATCCTGATTTGAGGAGTCTATTCAACATGCGGCAAGGTATTCTTAAATAAAATTTGATAATGGGCACAAAAATAATTGCCCCTTGCAGGGGCTTGGTTTTTGTACCCAATTTAAGAATGCTTTTGCCTTTTTATCAAATATCGTGACGGATAACGGCTCATGTTAGCTGAATGCGTTTCCATGTATCCGAAGTCATGATCCCCAGTGGTAAAAGTATTTTACTGCTGGGGATTTTTATGCCCTTTGGGGCTGTAAAGGGAGGACAATCACATGAAAATAATCAATATTGGAATTCTTGCCCATGTAGACGCTGGAAAGACGACCTTGACGGAGAGCCTGCTATATGCCAGCGGAGCCATTTCAGAACCGGGGAGCGTCGAAAAAGGGACAACGAGGACGGACACCATGTTTTTGGAGCGGCAGCGTGGGATTACCATTCAAGCGGCAGTCACTTCCTTCCAGTGGCACAGATGTAAAGTTAACATTGTGGATACGCCCGGCCACATGGATTTTTTGGCGGAGGTGTACCGCTCTTTGGCTGTTTTAGATGGGGCCATCTTGGTGATCTCCGCTAAAGATGGCGTGCAGGCCCAGACCCGTATTCTGTTCCATGCCCTGCGGAAAATGAACATTCCCACCGTTATCTTTATCAACAAGATCGACCAGGCTGGCGTTGATTTGCAGAGCGTGGTTCAGTCTGTTCGGGATAAGCTCTCCGCCGATATTATCATCAAGCAGACGGTGTCGCTGTCCCCGGAAATAGTCCTGGAGGAAAATACCGACATAGAAGCATGGGATGCGGTCATCGAAAATAACGATGAATTATTGGAAAAGTATATCGCAGGAGAACCAATCAGCCGGGAAAAACTTGCGCGGGAGGAACAGCAGCGGGTTCAAGACGCCTCCCTGTTCCCAGTCTATCATGGCAGCGCCAAAAATGGCCTTGGCATTCAACCGTTGATGGATGCGGTGACAGGGCTGTTCCAACCGATTGGGGAACAGGGGGGCGCCGCCCTATGCGGCAGCGTTTTCAAGGTTGAGTACACCGATTGCGGCCAGCGGCGTGTCTATCTACGGTTATACAGCGGAACGCTGCGCCTGCGGGATACGGTGGCCCTGGCCGGGAGAGAAAAGCTGAAAATCACAGAGATGCGTATTCCATCCAAAGGGGAAATTGTTCGGACAGACACCGCTTATCAGGGTGAAATTGTTATCCTTCCCAGCGACAGCGTGAGGTTAAACGATGTATTAGGGGACCAAACCCGGCTCCCTCGTAAAAGGTGGCGCGAGGACCCCCTCCCCATGCTGCGGACGACGATTGCGCCGAAAACGGCAGCGCAAAGAGAACGGCTGCTGGACGCTCTTACGCAACTTGCGGATACTGACCCGCTTTTGCGTTGCGAAGTGGATTCCATCACCCATGAGATCATTCTTTCTTTTTTGGGCCGGGTGCAGTTGGAGGTTGTTTCCGCTTTGCTGTCGGAAAAATACAAGCTTGAAACAGTGGTAAAGGAACCCTCCGTCATTTATATGGAGCGGCCGCTCAAAGCAGCCAGCCACACCATCCATATCGAGGTGCCGCCCAACCCGTTTTGGGCATCCATAGGACTGTCTGTTACACCACTCTCGCTTGGCTCCGGTGTACAATACGAGAGCCGGGTTTCGCTGGGATACTTGAACCAGAGTTTTCAAAACGCTGTCAGGGATGGTATCCGTTACGGGCTGGAGCAGGGCTTGTTCGGCTGGAACGTAACGGACTGTAAGATTTGCTTTGAATACGGGCTTTATTACAGTCCGGTCAGCACGCCGGCGGACTTCCGCTCATTGGCCCCGATTGTATTGGAACAGGCATTGAAGGAATCGGGGACGCAGCTGCTGGAACCTTATCACTCCTTCATCCTCTATGCGCCCCAGGAATACCTTTCCAGGGCTTATCATGATGCACCGAAATACTGTGCCACCATCGAAACGGCCCAGGTAAAAAAGGATGAAGTTGTCTTTACTGGCGAGATTCCCGCCCGCTGTATACAGGCATACCGTACTGATCTGGCCTTTTACACCAACGGGCGGAGCGTATGCCTTACAGAGCTGAAAGGATATCAGGCCGCTGTCGGTCAGCCGGTCATCCAGCCCCGCCGTCCAAACAGCCGCCTGGACAAGGTGCGCCATATGTTTCAGAAGGTAATGTAAAGATACATAATCGTCAAGACGGCAACAATCAGAAGTTATGGAGGGTAACAATGGAATATAGTAAGGAAGATTTAATGGAAGCAAAAAAGCAAATTTGGGGAGTGGGAGAGAACATGGGAACAGAGGAAAGTAAAAAAATCTGGGAGGAGAACGCACAATTTTGGGATAATGCAATGGGTGACGAATCTAATGAATTTCACAGAGAGGTAGTGCGTCCCAAAGTAACGGAACTTCTATCTCCTAATCCTGCGGATTACATTTTGGATATTGCGTGTGGCAATGGAAATTATTCTTCGTATCTTGCACAAAGAGGCGCTTCGGTTGTCGCTTTTGATTACAGCAAAAAAATGATAGAATTGGCTAAAAGACGGCAATCACAATATGCAAAACAAATTGAATTTTGTGTGGCGGATGCGACCGATAGAAAAAGTATATTAGAATTAAAAAGAAATCGAGCCTTTACGAAAGCAGTTTCTAATATGGCAATTATGGATATTACGGATATTGAACCACTTCTTATGGCTGTTTATGAACTGTTGCAGGAAAGCGGAATTTTTGTCTTTGCAACGCAACACCCTTGTTTTGTCACGTTGACTGAAAAATATATGACACCGCACAGTTACTATGATATAGCGATTGAAGGGCAACCGAAAGAGCAGATTTATTATCATCGTTCCATACAAGATATTTTTAACCTTTGTTTTAGAGCTGGATTTGTCATTGATGGATTTTATGAAGAATGTTTCAAAACCAACAAAGAAATTCCTATGGTAATGATAGTAAGGCTTAAGAAGGTAAAACGTGATAACTTAAAATAAATTCAAGTTTGTCGGATAAATAGCAAACCCAGCCGAGCCAGCGGGCGGCGGCGCATACGCGCCGCCGCCCGCCTTTGCTGGTAGGCAATCAAGGGGCGACAGCAAGGAGTGCTGCCGCCCTGCACTATTATTCAGAGAGGGGGAATTTCCATGAACGACCAGAAAGCCTACCAAGAGTATATCCAGCGCAGATACAACGCCTTTTGCAAGGCTGTTATCCGCTATGCCTGGCAGCGTCCGTCCGTGCCGGAATTATGTAGAGCTCCACATAATTCTGTTGCATTTCCCTGCCTTTTATGATACTATTTTGATACTAAGAAAATTAACAGCCGAAAATAACAGGTAAAATATTAACAATTTTGCGAATATTTTGCTTGCGAAAACACACCAGATGTAACTTCATATACTTGAATTTGTCGAATGGGAATTCGTTCCGTTCTTGCGACTGTCCCGCTCCCGACCGGAACCGCCTGTTCGGTTACCGCATCGGCAAGACGCCGTGCGAAATCCTCATATCGCGGCGCAAAGGCAAGAAAGTCAATGACTGCCTGTCGGAATTCAATGACATAGGCTTCCTGTTCCGCTTCGCGCTTTTTACGGGCGGAATCCAATTTCTTCTGATACGCTGGATCGGCGCGTTCGGCTGTCAACTCCCGCCGAATGGATTCAATCCGTGCCGAATCGGTCCAAAGTCCGAGTGTTTCGAGCCTGTTTTTCCGCTTATGAACCAAAATCCAGCAAATACCGGTCTTTTTCAAACGGCGGGTCAACGCCGGATCTCCGGCCGGACAAAAACTCCAGCCCGTTGGCGGCGAGACCTCCCGTCCGTCAAGCAAAACGGTATTGGAGGTCTTTCCCCGCCATACCTGAGGATGAGTTGTTTTCGCTGGCTGTGTCATTCCTGCTCATCTCCGCCGTCTTCAAAATTTCCGAGGCAAAAGTCATAAAACGTCACCCTGGTATTTTCTCGGATTGTCTTGCTCAGACGGCGAAGTATCTTGGAAAATTCCTTTTGACTGCATTCATACTGAAGCAGAAAACAGGCCGCCGCCGTCCAGATCATATTATGAAGAAACGATTGCGACGGGGAGTCCGGATCGTTGGCCATGGCCGAAAATATTTTTATGAAAGCATCGTTGTTTACGTTGGCGATATATTCATTTTCCACAAGAGCTTCAATGATGTTTCGGACGAAGGAAATGAAAAAATTGTTGCAATACGCATCCTCCATTGTATCTTTTCGGAAGAGAGACTTCAGCGAAGGGAAGTCCGCCTGAAAATCGCATGATTCCATTCCCATCACGGAAACAATCACTTTGCCCCGCACAAAGTTTTTGACATCCTTTTGGGCCGGGATATTGTCGTGTTCGTCGACAAAAATGCAATCCGGATCGCCATCCCATCGCGGGCATTTCCGCTTGACGAGTTTCAGTAGCTCCGGATGTATGACAGCCGGCGGTTCGGCATCCTCATATTGAGGCGGCGGTTCTCCATGGGAGTTCAGTTCATAATCTGGACAATCATCGTCTTCATCTTCTATTATAAAAGGGGATGTGAATGGCAAAAAATTATGTAATGACGCTGTTTTGTCAGGACAATCTTCCATATTTACGCCCCATTGCGTTTGAATCCCCATAGAATTCAGGTACTCGAAAAACGGATTTCTCGCAGATGATTTTTCAGGACATTCATCTTTCAAATAAGCAATCGCCTGTGGTTTGCCATCGACAACTTTCACATCAACAGAAGCAATGGTATCAGTATCTTCCCGATACTCTCTCCATTTCAACTCAGCTGCATCAAAAACATACTGTGATGCACTATGACCACTTCCGAAGTTTTCTTCTGTAAACTTTTTTAAGAATTTCTTTACATCTGAATATGTCTTTTGCATTATGCAGGCGTTCCATGCAATCATGGTAAAGTTTGCAATAAACTTCCTCATAGCAGACACGACTTCTTTGTCGAGTTTTTCTTGATACTGAGCCTTGTCCCAAAGGCACTCGCAAATTTCAGCAAAATGCTGTTTCGTTTTTTCTGCGCTCATTGTACATTTTCCTTATTTAAAGAGTTCATCTTCTCACTCTGTTCTGCGGATGGCTGCGACTTCCCGTGTTCCCATTCAGAGACCTTTCTGGCAGTAACGCCGAAGATTTCTCCAAACTTCACCTGCGTGAGTTTCATCGCTTTACGCAGAGCGGCGATGTCTTCGGCACAAAGGGGCTTTTTAGGCTCGCTGACGGGCTTTGCTGGCAGTTCCGGGAAAGTGTCCCCCGGTCGGGCTTTCGCCCGTGGAGAGCCGTTTACAAGCGTTGCGGCAACATCACGGATCGCAGTCATTTGCCGGGGATAAAGTTCAATTTTTCGTTGCACAAGACCGGCGATTTCTTTACGGACCAGAATCTGCTGTTCTGCATCAAGTTTGCTTCCGGCAAAGGCGCAGTCGGCAAGCTCCTGCCGCCCGGTAACATGGATGTTCCAAGCAATCATTCCCATTTGCCAGACAATACTCCGTCCGGTAAGATCCGGACCTCTGGAGTCATCAATATATTCCGGCAAGACAGGTTCGCAAAGCTTTTCCAAAGCAATGGATAAGCGTTCCGTCAGCGACTGCTGATTATGGATCGCCTGCTGTTTTTTTGCCTTGAGCTTCGCTTTCCGTTTCTGTTCTTTTGTCGGCTTTGCCATATTACCTGTTCTCCTCTCCGATGCCCATCTTCTCAATCAGGCAGTTCAGGCTTTTGTCGTGCTGGGACTGGCTGATCGCACCGGTGGCAAGGAACGTGTCGAGCAGTTCCTTCTGGCGACGGAATAACTCCAGCTTCTTTTCGGCCGGAGACAAAGTGGCCCAATTATCAGATTTGCCAGCTTCCGTCATTTATACCTCCAGCACAAAGGATTCCAGCCGGTCGTAATCACTGCCGACGTTGACTCCCATGAAGCCGGGAACGACCTCTCCGATCACGCGCCGGTGGGTGTGGCCACAGATCAAATAGTTGTTGTAAAGCGGATCAAAAGGCAGATCGTGAACAAGGTCCTGCATGCCGGTATAAAAGCTGTAATGGCCCGGCTCGTGACCGTTCAGCCTGACGTGCGGAACGTGATGCGTGCAAAGCGCAGTCGGCATCCCCGGCTTCATACTGGTCCGGATCATATCAACGTAATAAGCGTTAAATTCCATGTAGCGGCTTTCAACGTCGATGATCCGCCAATCTTGCCAGCCATCCCACTGGTCGATTCGCTGATTATCCCGGATGCGCATGGAGCCGTCAAAGAACAGCGTTCCGCCGACGAAGTTCACGCCATCGAGGATCACGCTGCCACAAAGGTCCAGATAAAAGATATTTTTGTCGGCAACGGTCTGCGCCTTCAGTTTTTCCAAAGTGTCCTCAAACGTCCGGCCCCAGAACTCGTGATTGCCCAGCGTGACCACGATCGGCAGGTCGCCGGAGATCACGCTTCGCAACAAGGCCGAAAGCAGGCGCACCTGGGCCGGGCAAACGGTGTCCCCGGTAACGACAACGGCTCCAGGAGAAACCTCGGCCACACGCGCCGCTATGCCCGACAGAAACGGAGACAGCTTCTTCCGGTCGATCGCGTCAACGACCGCTTCGGAACGCAGGTGAAGATCGGAAAGGCAGAGGATATGCATAACACGCCCTTTTATAATAACGAGTTATCCGTCCACATTTCGCACTGGCTGATTACGGTTTCCAGAGCTTCTTCCTGACCTTCAGGCGGATATTTGTATTTTTTCAGCAGGCGTTTTACCATTGAACGCATTTTTGCTCTGGCGGTTTCTTTTTTCTGCCAGTCAACGGTTCGATTGCTTCGGAGCATTTCGGTCAGTTCTTTGGTGATCGCCACCAACTGGTCATTGTCGTAAAAGTCTTTGACTGCCTGCGGTTTGGTCAAGGCATCATAAAACGCGATCTCTTCGACGGATAAGCCAAGCTGATTACTGCTGGCGGCGGCAGCGGCGATTTCGGCTGCCATCTTTTTCAGTTCTTCGATCACTTCTTCGTTGGTCAGCATACCGTTGAGGTAAGCGTTCATCGCCCGCTGGAGCTTTTCAGAAAAGAGTTCCGATTTCACCACATTGGTACGACGATAGACCGAGACCTGTTCTGCGATCAGTTTTTTCAGAATTTCAATAGCAACATTCTTTTCCTTCATCTTGGAAATTTCTTCCAGGAACTTTGGATCAAAAAGCGAAAAACCTTCTTTTACATCGGCAAAAAGGTTGATAACGCCGTCGCTTTTGATACTCTGTTTCAGCAGTTCATTGATCCGTTCGTTGATCTCTTTCAATGAGAAATGCTTGGGATTGCCGGTAATACGGGTAAGCATGGTTCTGACGGCTTCAAAGAAAGCAGCTTCATAACGTTCGTTTTGCGGAACAATGCTGCGACAAAGCGACAACGCCTGACGAAGCAGCAGACCTTCTTTGATAAAGAGTTCTTTCTTTTTCGGTTCTTTCGGATCGGAAAGGAAGTTCACGCCGCCAATGATAAGTTGGGAACGCTGAAGGTCGGTTCCGTCCATAAAGTTGGCATAATCGAAACCGTGAAAGAGATCCCGGCAAACTTCCAGTTTCTCCTGAAATTTGGGCAGTACAGCCTTGCCAATATCGGTATCCCCGTAGTTGCTCTGGTCGCGTTTGGAATAGTCGTTCATCGCCTGTTTCAATGCGCTGGCAATGCCGACATAATCGACCACAAGACCGCCTTCTTTATTTTTGAACACACGATTAACACGGGCAATCGCCTGCATGAGATTGTGTCCGGACATGGGCTTATAAACGTACATCGTCGCCAATGACGGAACATCAAAGCCGGTGAGCCACATATCAACAACGATAGCGATTTTCAGCGGATCGTCGTTGTCTTTGAACTTACGGGCAAGTTCATCTTTGCGGGACTTGTTGCCGATGATACTGCGCCATTCTTCGGGATCGTCGTTGCCGGAAGTCATCACCACTGCAATTTTTTCATTCCAAGCGGGACGCATTTCGAGGAGTTTCCGGTAAATATCCATTGCAATCGGTCGGGAGTATGCCACGATCATGGCTTTGCCGGTCAATTCCTGCGCCCGGTAGTTTTCGTAGTGATCCACAATGTCATTGCAGAGAGCTTCTATGGTCTGGGGTGCTCCGAGGATGCTTTCCATTTGGCCCAGCTCTTTTTTGCTTTTTTCGATGGCGTGTTCTTCTGCGTTTTGTGCCAGAAGCTCATATTCAGAGTCGATCTTTTTCAAGATCTTTTCGTCAAGGTTCAAATGAATCACGCGGCTTTCGTAAAAGACAGGGCGTGTTGCGCCATCTTCCACAGCCTGAGTCATATCGTAAATGTCGATATAGTCACCGAAAACCTCGCGGGTGTTGCGGTCTTTTTGCGAGATCGGAGTTCCGGTAAAACCGATAAATGTGGCATTGGGGAGACTGTCGCGGATGATCCGGGCTGTACCGATATGAATTTTGCCGTCCTCGTTGATCTTTTCAAAACCATACTGTCCCCGGTGAGCTTCGTCCGCCATTACAACAATGTTGCGCCGCTGAGAAAGTGCGGAATCGGATTCCTCAAACTTCTGCATGGTGGTGAAAATAATGCCGTTTGCTTCCCGATTGGCAAGCAGCTCTTTCAGGTTCTCCCGGCTGGAAGCCTGCTGCGGAATCTGCCGGAGGAACTCCTGACACTTGGAAAACTGTCCGTAGAGCTGATCGTCAAGGTCATTGCGGTCGGTCAATACAACAATGGTGGGACTGTTGAGTTCCTGCTGGAGCAAGTGGGCATAAAAGACCATAGACAGGGATTTACCGCTGCCCTGTGTGTGCCAGAAAACGCCGCCGCGCCCGTCGGTCTGTGTGGCATTAACGGTGGAAACAACAGCTTTGCGGACAGCATAGAACTGGTGATAACCAGCGAGGATTTTCGCATCATTGCCATTGTCGCGGGAAAAGCAAATGAAGTTCCGCAAAATGTCAAAGAAACGCTGTTTTTCCAACATTCCTTCAAAAAGCACATTAAAGTCAGCAAAGGCTGTGCTTTCGGTTTCGCCGTCAACGGTTTTCCATTGCATAAAACGATCTTCGCCGGAGGTGATCGTTCCGACACGGGTTTCCGCCATATCGCTCATAACACAGAAAGCATTGTAAACAAAGAATGACGGAATTTCCAGCATATAGTTGCGGAGCTGCCGGTATGCTTCCGAGGCATCGGTTTCTTCTCTTGACGGAGATTTGAGTTCAATAACGACCAGCGGCAGACCATTGACAAAGATTACCACATCGGGGCGTTTTTCGGAGTGTTCCTGAAAGGTCCATTGATTGGCGACAATAAAACTGTTGCGGTCAATATGGGCATAGTCGATCAGGTGAACACGCTCATATTTCTGCTCGCCGTTATGAAAATAGGCTACCTCAATACCATTTTGCAGATAATCAGTAAAAATGATATTCCGCTGTTCCAGTTTGCCGTTTTCGATATTGCGGAGTTTGAACAAGGCTTCGTTGATCGCCGCCTGAGGAATACCAGGATTGACAGCGATAAGAGCCCCTTCCAAAACATCCGAATACAACGGATCGGTATAGTCCCGAACCACATCCGGCCCGTAAACATGGGTATATCCGAGCTGTTCAATCAGCTGGATCACCGCATTTTCATAATTTGCTTCTGTATATGCCATATTTTATGCTCTTTTCTTTAATGAAACTGGACCCTCATACAACGATTTATTTTTTTGACAATGGTCCAAAACAAAATCCAACCACGATTGATACCAGCGCCAATCTTTTCCCGCAATCATTACGCCAAATCCTTTTGCAGTATTTTTAGCATCTTCTTGCTTGACTAACATGGTATGTTCATGCATCCTAAATTTTCCATAACCTTTAGACTGCACATAACTTACTATCTGACCAGGTAAAAATTTAGGGCGTTCTGTTTCTTTTATGACAGCGTAGTGAGCATTTACTTTTTCTGCCAATTCAGAATCAGCTTTCACAAATTCAATTACTTGGTCAGCTTGTCCTTTTCTGTTTGCCGTTTTGGGAACAAAAAGAATGCGATAAGCATATTTGGGAGATCCATATTCTACATCAGACAGTAATTTATCAAAATTAAGAATATATGACTTTATATTTCCTGGCAAATCTTTTTTGTCAGACAGCATTTCTTTTTGTTCATCAGAAATAGATGAAAATTGCAAACTAAATGATAGATGACGCTGCATTGTGCTGTCATTAAATAATTTTCTTAAATATTCATCATAGTTCAAACAACAGGCTTGAAATTTAGCGGAGAGAATATCATCTATACGCGTTGTCATTTGGTGTTCTATTTCGTGTCTTATGCCAATGAGAAAACGTAAATTATTGGATGTATCTTTATCTAATGGCGAGGATTCATCGTTTAAACATCTTTCGAGTTCCCAGAATTTATATGCACCATTTTTTGTTCGATCAAATTTTCTTTTTCCATTGGCTTGAGTTTGAAAATAGCGATATTCAATGCCTGTGCTTCTATAAAATGCATGTAACAAATATGTCCAGGCTATTATCATAAGGACAATATAGGTTTCAGCTTTAAAAGAAATATTAGGGTTATTAAATATTTGAACGGCAGAAAGTGCAGCTTCTTTTGATTTTTGCAATAATTCTTGCTTTACTGAACCAACTCTACGAATTCTTCCCATAATTTTCTGCTCCGCTAAATTGCTATTTAGATTTCCACTTCCGACACGTCGATTTCCCCGGACATCAGCTTGGGCAGCAGGGCGTCCCGCAGCCGAGTCAGTCTTTGGTTTTCTGATTCAAGTAATTCTTGCTGGTCAAATAAAGGCTGTGTAATCGTTGAAAAATTCATCAAGGCTTCTTTCGCAGGGATAACAGCTGGAATAGCTTTCATTACACTGCCAGACACTTCTTTAAATGTTGAACCAGATGCCATTGATTCAATCTTAGGCAAATTGTGCTTCAGAAAACAATAAACAAATGCAGTTCCGATATGTAAATGCGGTACAACAGATTTGAACCCTTGATTTGTGGTGATTTCATTTTTTGCAATAGCAATATAACCGATAGGAGCTCTCGAACTAAACAATACTGTTCCGCGTGGCATAATGACAGCACTGCTATTTCGCAATCCTGCTGGCGTTATATCTGACTCTCCCTTCGATATGAACTTTGATTTGTTTCCCGACAAATCTTTAGGCGTTATCCATGCAATTCCATTTGATGTATAGTATTCAGGCTTCGCTTTGGATGGGGTACTTCCGCCAACAACATTTCCCAGATCCGCAATAGTACCTTGTTTCCAATTTGCACAATGCTGCGAATTTATGAAAAAATCTTCAAAGAGCACTCGTATTTGTTCTTCCAAATTATGGTTTATCTGAGTGTTCCATCGTATCTTTGAATCAAGAGAAGATAAAATATCGACAGTCAAATCCTGTTGTGAACGCGGGGGAAGCGGAATCTCCATATTTGCGTATGTTTGAGCATTTATATTTCCGCGTGTACTTCCAGTGTTAAAAGATGCGATCCAACCACGATACGCTTCTGAAATGGCATAATATTTTATAAACAAGGGATTCACTTTCTGGTGATCAAGAGAAAATTTAATCAAAAATCCTGCGTAAACAAGTTCACCATCCCGAGAGTCGTAAAAATAACTTCTTCCCGTACTGTTGCCAGTTCTTGCAAAAACAATGTCATTCTCTTTCAGAATATAATTTTTTGCTTTGGGATCGTTCACAGATTTCTTATCGGCAAGATTCAATGTTCCATCATCATTTATATCCGTTATACGCAGATAAGTGTAAAGATCCTCTGAAAATGGAACCGCAGAAGCAGGGATACCATAATTACCTTTTCCAATGCAAATATCTGATAATTTTACTTTTGTTATATTCATCCCACATACCTCCGGTGAGCAATTTTTACGTTACTTTGATTGACCAGAGCATAGCACATGGTCGTATCAATCTTTTTATGCCCAAGCAGACGCTGGACTTGTTCAATTGGCATACCTTTATCAATCGCACGTGTTGCCAGTGTTCGCCGGAACCGGTGCGGATGTACATTTTCAATAGCAGCGATTCTCCCCAGCTTCCGGAGTAGAAATTCAACCCCGCCGATTTCCAGCCGTTTGTGCGGGGATCTCAGCGAAACAAAAAGAGCCGGGTTATCGTCTGTTCTGCTGTTCAAATATTGCCACAGATGAATCTTTGTCCGGGCATCGAAATAAACTTCCCGTTCGCTGCTGCCTTTCCCGAAAACGATGCAGGATCGCTCGTTGAAGTTTATATCCGTTCGGTTCAGTTTGACCAGTTCTCCAACACGCATCCCGGAGGAAGCCAGCAGTTCCACCATTGCCAAGTTGCGAATTTCAGAACAAGTATCACGCAAAACTTCAATGGTTTCGTCGGTAAACGCTTCTTTAATGATCTTTGCGGTCTTGATCCGATGGATACGCCGCACCGGACTTTTAACGATATAATCTTCATCCTCAAGCCAGGCAAAAAAGCTGGAGAGAATCCGGCGTATATTGTCAATAGTAACCTTGCTGACATTCCGTTCCTGTTGGTATTCTGCCAGATACAGGCGAAGATCGTCGGTATCAATCAGCGTTATTTCTTTTTTGATCCAGGCAAAGAAGCGACCTATTGTTTCCTGATAATAAATGACCGTTTTCCCGGAACAGCCTTCTATTTGCTTTGCCGAAATAAACATGGTCAACAGGCGATTATTCGCTTCTTGTGTATTATCAACAGGCGAGACCGGTTCGGAGATCTGGTATTTTTGCAGACAGCTCCGCATAGCGGTCACCAGCTGTTCTTTCTGGCGATCGCTCAATTTTCCGTTCATAGCCTGTTGAATTTCCTTCATCAATTTTTCTTTCATATTGTTTCTCCTGATTTATGATGGTTAAGGTAAACTGCACATATTATATCAGGATACTCCGCTAAATTGCTATTTAGATTTCCACTTCCGACACGTCAATTTCTCCGGCCATCAGCTTCGGAAGCAGTGCGTCACGAAGCTGTGCCAGTCTTTGGGATTCCATTTTGTTTGTTTCAATAGTTTCCCAGAAAAAAGATGTCAAACGGTCAAATTCTTTTAACACATTTTCTGCGGGAAGTACGATTTTTATTGCATTAAGTATATCTGTTGTCATGCTTGGAACCGCAGAACCACTATTCATAGATGCTAAATCTAAGGCCGATAAAATATGGTATGTATATTTAGCTGCTCCTGCTTTTTTCGGCACAGAATAAAACATCGTATCAACGGTCCAAAAATCGCCAATTACCCGCATAACATTATTCAAAGTACCTTTCCGAGGGATCAAAACTGATTCCCCTGAAAATAAAGCTTTTTCGGCATAGCGCATAAGTCCTCCCGATCCATAAACAGGAATTGCTCCATCCGCCAATTTCTTATGATCCTTTCCATACCGTATTTCAAGCATGTCTTTTAATGTGCCTACATTCCATCCTGCTGGGATCTGTCCAAGTTCAGAGTCGACAAACGCTCCATTCTGGAACGGATCAAAATCTACAAACCAAGATTTGAAGATTGCCTTTGCCTGTTCTTCCAAATTATGGTTTCCATAAGCAGGAAACAGGCACAAAGCCATAA
The DNA here is from genome assembly GCF_009695545.1 of Victivallis lenta. Taxonomy (NCBI): domain Bacteria; kingdom Pseudomonadati; phylum Lentisphaerota; class Lentisphaeria; order Victivallales; family Victivallaceae; genus Victivallis; species Victivallis lenta. The sequence continues at coordinate 45,253 of NZ_VUNS01000036.1, forward strand.
AAATTGTCACGATAACAATTTTCATGCAGCGATCCCCTCCAAATTATGGTTTATCTGAGCGTTCAGCTCAATTTTGTCGTCAAAGGCTGTCAAAATTGAAGCAACTTTTTGTTGTGTCTTCAGGTCTGGTAAAATTACTGAGATGGATTCAAATGTGTCCCGCGTAATGGTATCAAAAACAGAGCCGTGAGTATTCTTTTTTATCGTTTCGATGGAATGACGCAGCAAATAAAAAAGATAGTCATTACAGGTTATTCCAGGCTTTGCTCTTAAACCATAGCAAGATTGATTAAAAGCCATTTCCTTTGCAACCTGGGCCAATACCCCAACTGTTCCCCGCGCAGAAATGATGATTTCTCCTGGATACAATATTCGAGTGGAACTATTGTTTAGTCCAGCCTCTGTAATTGTTTTTTCGGTTGTAAATACATGTCTAAAATCGTTATTAAAGTCGACAACAGAAAGCCAGGGAATATCGCCACCCCAATAATCTGAACGAGAGGTTTTCGGAGTTCCACCACCTATAATATCTGCCAATTCAGACAATTTATATTCTTTCATATCATTCCACCTCGAATCCAATGGCTTTCAGATTCTTTTTGATCTCGCTTTCCAGATCGTGGGATTTTGCGAACAGTGCTGAAAGTTCGGTGGTCAGGCGTTCCATTTTTTCATCGAAAGGCTCGCCGTCATCTTCCTGTTCTTCAATGCCAACGTATCTGCCCGGAGTCAGAATATAATCCTGTTCGGCAATCTGGGCTGTGGTGGCAACAGCACAGAAGCCTTTGACATCTTCCAGCGTCCCGTTTTCGTAGGCATCAAAAGTTTTTGCAAGTTCCTGAATGTCTGCATCGGTCAGCATACGCAGTTTCCGGGAAACCATCGTTCCCATTTTGCGGGCATCAATAAAGCAGGTTTTCCCCTTTTGCTTTTTATTGCGGCTCAAGAACCACAGCGAAACCGGGATCTGTGTCGTATAAAAAAGCTGTGTCGGCATTGCAACGATACAAGATACGAGATCATCTTCAATGATATTTTTGCGGATTTCGCCTTCGCCGCCGGATTGGGACGAAAGAGAACCATTCGCCAACACCATGCCAATTTTGCCGTTGGGAGCCAGGTGGTGGATCATGTGCTGAAGCCAGGCAAAGTTCGCATTGCCTGACGGCGGCACACCATATTTCCAACGAACATCATCTTTCAGGCGATCCGCCCCCCAATCGGAAAGGTTGAAGGGAGGATTTGCCATCACAAAGTCAGCTTTTAAAGTCGGATGACAGTCGTTGAAAAAGGTATCCGCGTTATAATTTCCCAGATTTGCTTCAATGCCCCGGATCGCCAGATTCATCTGTGCCATCTTCCAGGTGGTCGGATTGGAGTCCTGACCGTAAACCGAAATATTGTTGATATTGCCCTGGTGGTTTTCCACAAACTTTGCCGACTGCACAAACATGCCACCGGACCCGCAGGCAGGGTCGTAAACCCGGCCGTTGTAAGGCTTCAGGAATTCAACCAACGTTTTAACCACACAGGCTGGTGTGAAAAATTCTCCGCCTTTCTTGCCTTCCTGTTCGGCAAACATAGCAAGGCAGTATTCGTAAGTGCGGCCCAGAATGTCGCGGGTGTCGCCATGATCTTTCATCTTGATATTGGTGAAAAGGTCCACCACATCACCCAGACGGCGTTTGTCCAGTTCCGGGCGGGCAAAGTTCTTCGGCAAGATGCCTTTCAGTCGGACGTTTTCTTTTTCAATCAGAATCATCGCATCGTCAATGGTTCTGCCGATTTCAGGCGTATGAGCCGCGTCTGCAATCTTTGCCCAACGTGCTTCCGCCGGAACGAAGAACACATTGCAGGAGGTGTATTCGTCCCGATCTTCCGCAAAGTCCGGATCTTCCGCCATAAGTTCATTATAGCGGGCCTCAAATTTGTCCGAGATATATTTCAGAAAGATAAGCCCAAGAACCACCTGCTTATATTCCGCAGCATCCATATTTCCGCGCAAAATACAAGCGGCATCCCAGATCTCTTTCTCAAAACCAATATTCGCAGTGTTTTCTGTCATGTTTTATCTCCTTGAGTGTGGTTATATATCCGTAATATATCATCGGAACCTGGACATCTAACGTCCACTCTATTACGCTTTGTTAATTTTTTTTCTACTTTTTTCAGGACCGCCTTTTGCCAGCCAGCCCTCGATCTGGTCTTTTTTAAACTTCCAACATTTACCCATCTTCATTGACGGCATATTATAGTTGGCGATCCAGCGGGAAATCGTGTCATGGCTGACGCCCAGGTAAGCACAAATTTCCTTCATTGAAAGCCAGCGATCGTCCATAATAACCTCTTGTCGTTATTTGAGTTTTGTAAGTCTATAACTCCAATATACAAAAGATAGCATACTTTTTCAAATTTTCAAACGCGATTCTACGCACACATACGATTTTTCTAAGATAAAAACAAAAAATCCGACCCGAAAGCAACGCCCGGATCGGCTCAAAAAGTCATTTATTTTCCCAAGTGCAAATTTGGCACTTTGGAATTGCACTTTGAAAGTTACTCCACCACCACATACCTCATCACCGTCGTCAGGAGATCGTCGTAGTTGCCCGCTGTGGCCTCGGAGACAAACGTGTTGGAAACGTCTGGAAGAACAGGTGCGAAAATTTGCGCTTCATGAAGGCGAGATCATGGTTGTGACCGGACCTGTTCTGCCGAAAGAGAAAAGCATCACGATCGGAAACAACAAAGTCACGGTTCCCGATCGGTACTACAAGGTCGTCTATGACCTGACTCCGCCGCAAAAAATGATCGGTTTTATCATTCCAAATAATGGAAGTACCCGTCCTCTGCAGGATTTCGCTGTCACGGTTGATGCGGTTGAAAAAGAGACCGGGCTGAATTTCTTTTCTCTCGTTCCCCGGCAGGAGCAGGATCGTCTGGAAAGCACAATTACACTGGATGCGTGGTCGTGGTAGTCTCTCAGCTGATCCGGTTTGAGAGATGCCCGGGGAGCCATCCGACTACGACTTGATTGCTCTCCTCATCCCAGAAGAAGTAGATCCGCATGCAGTAGCGCGGCTCACGTGAGTTGCCTCGCTCAATGTGAAACTGAAGCATTCTCCGATTGTTGCTTCCCGGTGGATAATTGACGAAATAGGCATCGCCCTCCTGACCGGCTCTGGCTTTATCGATGGAACCGGAAAAATCCATGCCGTATTTTGCCAACGCAGTTCGAAAGGACTCATCGCTGCCAATCCCCATGCGACTGTTGCGGTATTCATTGGCGAGGATAAGAAGAGCCCGGTATACCATCTCCGGCTCGACATATTCCGCTTTCCCGACAGCCCGCTCTGCGCGTGGATGGAGAATCAGACGTCCTGCGAGATGCTGGCGGACCCAGTCCGGCATGGCATCATATCCCCGGGGAATCGGCACGTCCGTATCAAGCTCTTTGTCACCTCTTTGACGTTTCAGATGGTTGCGCAGAACATCAATCTGCCGACGCAGGGAAATATTTTCATTCCGGTAGAATTCCGCGATTTCCTGGGCTTGTTCCACTTCGGCCAGCCAATCCGCATTTTCTTCTTCCGCCGCGTCCAATTTCCTCTGGAGGGCCGCGACATGATGGTTCAATGCAGCTTCGCGCGCAGGTGCATTGGCAAGGTGCGTGGAGTGAGCCAGCTCCAATTCCGCAGCAAGAATCCGGGCATCTGGAACGAAATACAACCCGCGCCAGTCCGTCCGGTTGGTGGATGCTGTTTGATGGACGGTATGGATCAGGAATGATGTGTAAGCATTCGGTCCGCGATCTCCGTCATATACCCAATACCAGATTTTATCTTTTCTGTTGCCCGGATGGCCTGCGGGAATCCCTTTCTCAATATTGACATTTTGAAAATAGGTCCGGCATGCTCCGTCGTAAACCGCCCAGGGTTTCCCGACACGCTTTGTCCATGCAAACGCCGCCTGAAAGGAAAGCCGGACGATGTGTGCATATCCGGCAACCTGTCTGGCGAGATAATCATCGTTGACCAGAAAACCTGGAGGATTCGGTGTGAGCGTCCAATGATTCCAGTTTACTTGAGAAATCACAATAACCGGCAAGTTGCGATACGGAGAAGTGATAAGAGCATAAAGATCTTCAATTTCGGCTGGATCATTAATTTTCCATGAAGAAGCAGAGATCGGTCTGAACTGGGCCAGGCTGATTCTGGAAAGCAACTCCGTCACAAGAGGCAGTTGCGCTTGCGCTTCCTCCAGCGGGATTTCTGTGGAAATCTCAATTTTAATACCGAACAACAACCTGCCGTTCTCTTCAATCATAGCGACATCATAGAACCAGCAGAGGTTATTCTTTGTCGTAAAACGGAACCGGGCAGTCCAGAGGCGGCGTTCTTCAACCGATACGCATTCACATCGTCCTCTTTCACTATCAAGTTCAAAACTGCGGTATTCCGTTGCTTCTGATGGCAGTTTTACATACAGATGCTTTGCAATGTAACTCAGCACCAGATCCGCGACCGCATGCAAGGCATTATCCAGATCGCCCGATGCATTCACGGTGGCCCGGAGCTGATAGACGGTTAGCCGCCGGTGGCGGAAATTTGTGTTTGCATAAGAAAACGGCATGAACAGCTCCTGCATTAGAATATGTAATATACCATGAAAAGAGTCTTATGGCAACGTGTTCTTTCTCTTTTTCCGGAGGTTGGATCTACTCTATCACCCATTCACCCTCCACCGCCAGACGCGGACAGCGCAGAATGCGAGGAATGAAATCCCTGTAATGCAGAACATGACGATTCCGAGCGGAAGCCAGAGATACATCAGCCCGAGCCCGGCGGCAATGCTTCCGAACAAGCACATCAAAACGATCAGTTCTGCGAGTTTGATTTTCTTTGCGGTCTGCTCAATCAATACAGTCTCTTCCATGGTTCACCTCGCCTTCCAGTCGCCGGAGGGAATGATTTTTGCCTGTTCCGGCAGATGGTTCATGATGTAGATCCATGCCTGAACAGTCGAACCGTCAGGCAGGCGGAAATCCGTCAGAACACGATCGTAGAGGCGTGGATATCCCTCCAGACGGTCGACATCTGCCCAGTCCCGGATCGGGATCTCTATCAGTTCGACTGTGACCTTCGTTTTCCCCGCCGGGACAAATGCCGGGAATCCCCATCCGGTGTCATAGAGTGTGCCTGGGATGGTTGCGTTTCTGCGGGAAATGGCATTCCGGCAGAAACGTTCATTCCGTTCGCCGGAACGGAGTGTGCCGTATGCGGCGATCAGGACAGTTTCTTTTTTCATTTGCGCCTCCTTTTTCTGATAAAGCTTTTGTCAAAAATTTTCATTTTATGACAATGTTAAATACTTCTATTTCAATGAGGAAACTACAAATTCAGTAATTTCCTCTCTTTTTTCGGATTTCAAAAGGTTCAAGAGGCCTTTCTTGTGGCATGTTATTTTGCCTGAAACTTCCAACAAGGAGGTCCTCTTGAAAAACTCTCTCGATAAGCTCGCGAAATGGCTTTGCCGGCAACTCACTTGCGATGAATTTGCCTCCATCGTTCCGCTCTTTCTTGAAATACTTTCCGGGACACGGTCCGGATTTGAATTTAAACCGGAACCTAAAACAGAAAATTATCGCAAATTTCTTGTTGATCTCCCCCCGCCACTTTCAGCGCCTCCCTCTCGCGCCCAAGTCGACTGGCGCGAACTCAAAGATGCAATCGAAAAACAAACCGGCAAATTGCTAAAGCCGGTTCGGCGTCGCGGCGGCTTCAGCGTTCCGGAGCATTGCCGGTGCGAACACTGCAATGCTCCCGCCGACTTCCTTTACCTCAATGATGGCCAAAAAGGCAATCAAGTCCGTTGCAAAATCTGCAATCATCTTGGAACCACCGGACGCATCCGGCAAAGAAGCGGCGCCAAATATTTTTGTCCGCATTGTGGCTCGGCGCTCTCCGTCTGGAAGCAACGCGCCCATGAAACCATTTACAAATGCTTCAGCTACAAGTGTCCGCATTATCTTACTCAAGAAAGCCGATTGACCGGTGAGGAACGCGTCAAACGACAAGCGCAAAAGTTCGATCCGAACTACAAGCTCCATTATCAATATCGCGAATATCACCTGAAACCGGAGGATTTGCTCTGCCGCCGTCCGGAGTTCTCAACCAACGTCGATTTGCGGAGCATTCACAACTCCCATCATGTCGTCGGCCTAGTGTTGACCTTTTTCGTCAACGCCGGACTCTCATCCCGCCTGACCCGCGATCTGCTTTGGGGTCTCTTCGGAATCAAACTTTCCCATCAGACCGTCATCAACTACGTCAATGCCGCCGCTGCCCGAATCGCGCCATTTCTCGATGCCGACTTACCGAAACCCGGCCCTATAGCCGCCGCCGACGAAACCTATCTCATCATCGAAAACGAATGGCATTACACCTGGTTCATCATCGATGCGGCGTCCAGAGCCATCTGCGGCTACAACCTTTCCGATACGCGCGGAACCGTTCCGGCACTGGCGACGTTGCACGATGCTTACGGAAAGCCAGAAACCAATCAAGGAAAGCAATTTATCCTCGTTCGGGATGGGCTTCCGTCGTACGATTCGGCATTGCTGGCCTATAATCAAGGGCTGGAGGCTCCGGTCTTGACCGGACCAAAAGTCATCGGCCTGGAAAACCTCGACGAAATCAGCAAGGAATTCCGCCCTTGCAAACAGTTGGTCGAACGCCTCAATCGCACTTACAAATTCCATACCCGGCCAAGGGCCGGAATGAAAAGCATGGAAGGCGCAACTTGCCTGACCACTTTATTTGTAGCATATTACAACTACCTCAGGCCGCATGGCGGATTGAAGCATTCACCGCTGAGCCGGGAACCATTGCAAGGCATTGAGCGTTATCCAAAACAGTGGGAAACCTTGCTGGCTATGGCCGCCGCATAATTCTGAAATCCGATTTTTGTGCTAAGTTGCAGGAAAATGGTTTGAAGAGTTTGTAAAAACGGGTAACACTTTTCTCTGAACAAGGAGGAAGGTGTGAAATGAAAGCTGCACCGGAAACAGGGCCGAATCGGAGTGGAACCCGTT